>NZ_JWAJ01000130.1 GCF_001068775.1 Streptococcus pseudopneumoniae | reverse complement strand
AAAGGAGAAAACCATGGCACAAAAGTCTCATAGTTTATCACACACAAAGTGGATGTGTTCCATCACATTGTGTTCACCCCTAAGTATAGACGAAAAATCATCTATAATCAATATCGAAGTAGTTTAGGCGAAATATTTCATCGCTTGTGTAGTTATGAAGGTATTGAAATTATCGACGGACACTTGATGCGTGATTATGTACATATGTTGGTAAGTATTCCACCAAGGATAATTCATGGGTTATTTAAAAGGCAAAAGTGCACTCATGATGTTTGATAAACACGCCAACCTCAAGTATAAGTTTGGAAATCGGTATTTCTGGGCGGAAGGTTATTATGTGAGTACAGTAGGGCTCAATGAAGCCACAATTAAGAAATATATTCAAGATTAAAGAAATTATCCAGTGGATGATTTCTTCACGAGTATGAAAATTTGAGAGCGAGTAAAGCATGATATAGCACTAGATAAATGAAGTGTGAAAGAATATGAGGATCTCTTTAGGGATAGTGGTAAGTAATACTCACGCCTCTTTAAGAGGCAAGTGACGAGTCAGCTTGAACAAGGTGAAAGCCAGCATCTTTAGGCGCTGGCTGGTAATTTGGACTTATAGCGTTCTGGTGCAAACTACCCGTTTGACGGGTGGTTATGATTTTAAACAATAATTTTTAAATGAACCTATTTTTTTGCTCAGTTTTGAGTGTTGTGACACACTAGATATCAATCTTTTTCAGATAACAAAAATCTAGATAGATGGCAATAAAATATTTTATTAAAATTAATAGAAATCCCTTGACAAAGCCATTTCGGGGGGGGGTATAATAGATAGTTGTATAATAAATATACTCAAAAATCGGATTATGGCCATAGGGAGACTTTAAACCAATATGAATAGATATAATAGGGAACAATTGCTTTATATGTTTGGGTATTGTTTTCAAGTTTTAAAAACAGTATCGGATTTGGACAAGGCCATTTCGGCTGAGCAAAATAAAGCCTATGATAGTATTATGGGTAAATATTATAAAATTAAAAAAGTATTTAACATAATTATTATTAGTTTTATTTTAATAGTAAATATATGGGGAGCTATTACAAATACCTACCCTATAACTTCGTTAATTATTATACAAGTACCTGTAACTTATGGATTGTTTCAATTGCTGTTTTTTCCTATTTTTGCTATTGTAAAAGCATTTTATAATCATTCTGCCAAGAAGGAATTTTCAAATGCTTATGATAATGATGCTTCTAACAAATATCGCCAAAAAGGTGTAGAACTGTTGAGAGATAAGCAGTTCCTTGATTATAAAGAAGAAATTCCAGAAGATTATTTTAATATGGATGACCTATATCTCTTATATAGTTATCTAGAAACTTATAGAGCTGATAACTTTAAAGAAGCAGCTAATTTACTGGCGGAAGAAAAACACCGTGAAAGAGTGGAATACAATCAAGAAGTGATGCAAAGTAGTTTAGCTACTATCCAAGATAATGTTCGCTATCAATCTGTAATTCAGACAATTCAATTATTAGAGACAAGGACTCATCATAGGATTATAGAAAACAGATAATGAGAGAATTATAATACCGAACTTTGTTCCTCTTAGGAGAACAGGCTATAATTTTGAAAATGAATCATGAATTTTATATTAGGAGAATATATGCAAAAGAAAGATATTTTATTAGGTGCTGGTTTAACTTCTGTTCTTGTCGGTGCTGGTGTTGTTAATACAACTGTTCAAGCAGACGAGCTTTCACAACCTACCACATCAACAACCATACAAAAAACAGCAGTGACAGGTCAAGATTTGAGTAGGGCTCAAGAGGTTGCTAAAGCCGCGCAAGCAACCGTCGACCAAAAGAGTGCAGATGTACAAGCTGCGGAAGACCAACAGTCAACCGCTGAAAAAGCTGTAGCGGATATCAAAGAAGACATCAAGACGGCGCAAAAAGCAGCTACAATTGTTGAAGAGCAAAATAAGGTTATTGGCACCAAAAATGAACAAAAATCAGAACTCAATGCTGAACTTTCAGACGCAAAAACTGCTGAGCAAACTGCAAAAGGTGAAGTTGTGAATGCCAAACAAGCTCATGACGACGCTGCAAAAGCTGTCACAGCTGCTGAGAAAACTGTCGAAGACAAGAAAGCTGTTTTGAATCAAGCAACCGCAACAACTAGTCAAGACCCTAAACAAATCCAAACCGAATTGGATGACGTTACTAGTCAATTAACTGCAAAATCTGCACAAATTGCTGCTACAAGTAGTCGTATTGACGCGAAGCAACAAGAAGTGGATAACTACAAACCAGTTATCAAAACGATTGACTTGAACCCATCTGAGCGTAATGCGGTAGCGCATGACAATCTTATGGATTACGAGCATAACCGCAACAATGCACCAAAAGATGCATCAGGTAACCCGACAATGGAACCTGTAAACTTCCAAGGTGTTAAAATTGTTGAAATCGAAGCGACTCAAGATATGTTGGATTTCCAAAAAGCACTCGAAGACTACCGTAACGCACCATATGATGTTGTAAATCATACATTCAAGAAACAACCAGTGTTCCGCTATAAAGTGGATAACCGCGGATTGTCTCAGGCATTTGTTAAATTGCTTAATGAATTACGTGAGGCGAATGGTGTCGCAGGTAATATGCAAGTGGATGACGCATACTTAGATTATGCTCAACAACGCGCTAATGAAATGCAACGTAATGACAAGTTGAGTCACAAAACAGCATTGACTGCACCAGGTAACAAGAATGAAAAAGGTCTTGAAAATATCGTCAATGGTTTCGGGGAATTTGTGTCGTCTGAAGATGGATACATCAATTTCAACCGCATTGTGACTAACGAAACATTGGCATATGATATGTTGCTCACATGGTATGATGATTATCGTAATGTATCGGGTGCCAATCATGGTCACCGTCGAGCACTTTTAATACCAATGGGTGGAAAAATGGGTCTGGCCCTTGCCAACATTGTGGGTTCAAATGGTACATCTCGTTATGCGGCATTTGAAAATAACGCTCATACTGGCAGTACCTATTCAACAGACGAAGACGGAACAACCTACCTTGAAGAAGAAAGTGAATCTACTAAGAAGTATTGGGATAATATCAACAACTTCAAGGATGATGCGCTTAACCCGACATTCTACGGTCGCAAAATGAAATTCATCGCAGACCACCATTTTGTATTTGTAACTCACAAACAAGAAGGTGATAATAGCGAACTCGTAAGCGCCTTGAATGATTTGAAGGCTCTTAAGGCTCGTCAAGAAGGTGAACGCAATGCCCTTGTCACACGTCAAACAGCGTTGAGTAATCAATTGGCAGCGGCTACACGTAGTCAAGAACAACGTGCTGCAGCTATTGCCAACGCAACAACTGAGTTGAACGAGGCGACTGCAACTCTCGCAACTGCCAAGTTAGCTGCTCAAGCAACTGAAGTAACTCTTGAAGAAAAGAACGTTGCAGCTGACCGTGCTACAAATTACGTCAAACATTTGACTGGACGCGTAGCGGCTGTCCAAGGTGAAATCAATAAAGCAACTGAGGCTCGTGATAAGGCAGCTCGCCTGCAAGGCCAATTGGGTGACTTGAATGCTAAATTGGCTAAGGCTGAAGAAGATAAAGCAGCTGCCTACAAACGTGTGGCGGACGCAAAAGTTGCGCTTACACAAGCCCAAAAAGCACTTTCTGACGCTAAATCTAATGTTCAACGTTTGACTGATATTCTTGCAATTGACAAAGCTCTTGCAGTTTATCAAGACACAACAGGTGTAGTTTCTGCAGTTACGCGTGAAACACCAAGTGTTGAAGAACTTCCAGCTTTTGATTTGAATGCCGAATTGAACGGTTACAAAGTGACTCAAAATGAAGATGGAATTGGTGCTACAACAGTTGACGCACCAACTGTGACACCAACAGAACTTCCATCTTTTGACCTAAACGGTGAATTGAATGGTTACAAAGTGACCCAAAATGAAGATGGAATTGGTGCCACAACAGTTGACACACCAACTGTAACACTGACAGAACTTCCAGCTTTTGATTTGAATGCCGAATTGAATGGTTATAAGACAAGTCCAAAACATGCTGGTGCTAGACCGAATGACACGCCATCTCAAACATTATCTACGTTTAGTAGAAAAGATGCGACTAAACAGGAGTTACCAAATACTGGTAGTTATTCTCGAGTGGAACGTCAGATAGCTCTCGGTGGATATACTATTTTGGGATTAATTTTAGGATTTACAATTCAACGTAAACGTGAACGCTAAAAGGGATAAAATTTGTCATTTTTATAAGGTTGTTTTACGAGCCTTGGACAAAATAGTTCTCAACCACAAAAAAGCTAGAGATTTCCAATTGCGGAACTCTAGCTTTTTAATTGTGATTATTAGTCCGTCTCGCTCCGTGAGGTGCGCGTCGAAGGTTATAAGTTTGGGAATCGGCATTTCTGAGCAGAAGGTTATTATGTGAGTACGGTTGGACTCAATGAAGCCACAATTAGGAAATATATTCAAGATTAAAGAAATTATACAGTGGATGATTTCTTCACGAGTATGAAAATTTGAGAACGAGTAAAGTATGATATAGCACTAGATAAATTAAGTGTGAAAGAATATGAGGGTCCTTTTAGGGATAGTGGTAAGTAATACTCACGCCTCTTTAAGAGGCAAGTGACGAGTCAAGAGCAATRAGGCTTGAACAASGTGAAAGCCAGCGTCTTTAGGCGCTGGCTGGTAATTTGGGCTTATAGCCCTGGTGCAAACCACCTGTTAGACGGTGGGATTGGATTGTTACCTTGAACGGTATATGTTGAAATGCTGCATGCAGAACGACAGGTACGGTGGTATGAGAGGGACTAGGAATCACTCCTTGCTTGAAAGGTAGTATAGAAGTTTAAGCCTTATCTAATTGCAATAGAGCTACAATCTCGGCTAGTGTGCTTGCTTGTGAGATCGCTCCACGAAGTTTAGCTGCACCTGATGTTCCACGGAGGTAGTGAGGAGCTAGTCCACGGAATTCACGGACCGCAACCTTTTCTCCCTTGAGGTTAATCAAGCGTTTCAAGTGCTCGTAGGCGATGTTCATCTTATCTTCAAAGGTTAAATCAGGAAGGATTTCTCCAGTTTCAAAGTAGTGATTGATTTGATTGAAGAGGTAAGGATTCCCCATAGCTGCGCGTCCAATCATAACGGCATCAGCACCAACTTCTTCGATGCGTTGCTTGGCTTCTTGGACCGTACGGATATCGCCGTTGGCGATGAATGGAATTTTTGTTAGAGCTTGTGCAACCTTGTGAAGAGTCTCAAGGTCTGCGTGACCAGTGTACATTTGTTCACGGGTACGGCCATGCATGGCGAGGGCAGAGACACCTGCTGCTTCAGCAGCGAGGGCATTTTCAACTGCCAGAGATGGGTCAGCCCATCCAGTACGCATTTTGACAGTAAGGGGGATATCAAGTACAGATTGGACCTTGTTGATGATCGAGTAAATCTTGTCTGGATCCTTGAGCCACATAGCCCCAGCTTCGTTTTTTACGATTTTATTAACTGGGCAACCCATGTTGATATCAACGATATCGGTCTTGGTATTTTCTTGGATGAATTCTGCTGCGCGTGCTAGGCTGTCTTCATCGCTACCAAAAAGTTGGATAGAGACAGGGTTTTCGCCTTCATCGATATGAAGCATGTGAAGGGTTTTTTCATTGTTGTATTGGATTCCCTTGTCAGAGACCATTTCCATGACAACGAGTCCAGCTCCAAGCTCTTTTGCGATAGTACGAAAGGCTGAGTTGGTGACACCAGCCATAGGTGCTAAAACGGTACGATTGGGAATCTCAACATTGCCAATCATAAAAGGTGTATTAAGATTTGTCACGAATGAGTTCCTCCAGGTCGTTTTCATCAAAGTTGTAAGTAGTTTGGCAGAATTGACAAGTGATTTCTGCCCCGTGGTCTTCGTCCTTCATTTCCTGCAAGTCTGAGCTTGGCAGACTAGAAAGAACCTTCATAAAGCGCTCATGGCTACAGTCACATTGGAAACAGATTTCTTCTTCAGAAAGACGCTTGTAGGCTTCGTCACCGTAGATAGCCTTGATGAGGGCTTCGATATGGTCTTCACTTTCGAGAAGCGTTGAGATAGCTGGCATTTCTTGGATGCGTTTTTCAAAGCGAGCAATCTCTTCTTCCTTGGCTCCTGGTAAGACTTGAACTAGGAAACCACCTGCAACCTTGACCTTGTCTTCCTCGTCCAAAAGGACATTGAGGCCGACTGCTGAAGGCGTTTGTTGGCTTTCAGTCAGGTAAAAGGCAAGGTCTTCACCAATTTCTCCAGAGATGAGGGGAGTCATAGAGTTGTAAGGATTTCCAGTACCATAGTCTGTGATAACGAGGAATTGACCATTTCCAACAAAAGGTCCGACTAGGACTTCACCAGTTGCAGTCTTTTTGATGTCAACACCAGGATTTTGAATATAGCCTTTGACATTCCCCTTGGTATCAGCGACGGTGATGATAGCACCTAGAGAGCTAGATCCCAGCACCTTAACTGTTAGTTTAGTATTTCCTTTTTCATTGGCTGCGAGAATCTGGCTAGCGATAAGAGTTCGACCAAGCGCTACAGTTGAGCTAGCTTGGGTTTGGTGTTTTTCTTGAGCAGTGCGGACTGTTTCTGTGCTGTCAAGGACAAAAGCACGAAAGGCTCCGCTTTCTGATATAGTTTTAATAATTTTATCCATAGCTACTATTTTAGCATAAAAATGCCCAAAGGGGGAGCCGTGTGTTTGTTGATTTTTAGGATAATGGACTAGGAAATCAGCAGGAAAATAAAAAGAGAAACAGATTATTTCAGCATTTGTAAGATTTATGCTATGCTTAATGTAGAAAATGAAAGGGGTAACAAATGTATTTAGGAGATTTGATGGAAAAGGCCGAATCTGGCCAATTTTCAATCCTTTCCTTTCTATTACAAGAGTCTCAGACGACTGTCAAGGCTGTAATGGAGGAAACAGGATTTTCAAAAGCAACTCTAACCAAATATGTCACCCTTCTTAATGAAAAGGCTTTGGATAGTGGCTTAGAGCTGAACATCTCCTTAGAAGATGAAAATCTGCGCCTGTCGATCGGTGCAGCTACCAAGGGGAGAGATATTCGGAGCTTGTTTTTGGAGAATGCTGTTAAATACCAGATTTTGGTCTATCTCCTCTACCACCAACAGTTTTTAGCCCATCAGCTGGCTCAAGAATTGATGATTAGTGAGGCTACGCTTGGTCGTCACTTAGCTAGCTTAAATCAGATTTTGTCAGAATTTGATTTATCCATCCAAAATGGACGTTGGCGAGGTCCAGAGCATCAGATTCGTTACTTTTATTTTTGTCTTTTTCGCAAGGTTTGGTCCAGTCAGGAGTGGGAAGGTCACATGCAGAAACCAGAGAGAAAGCAGGAAATTACTACACTAGAAGAAATCTGCGGTGCGAGTTTGTCTTCGGGGCAGAAATTGGACTTGGTTCTCTGGTCTCATATCAGTCAACAGCGTCTTCGGGTCAATGCCTGTCAGTTTCAAGTTATAGAAGAGAAAATGCAAGGGTATTTTGACAATATTTTCTACCTTCGTTTGCTGAGAAAGGTTCCGTCCTTTTTTGCTGGGCAACATATCCCTCTAGGAACTGAGGATGGTGAGATGATGATATTCTTCTCTTTTCTCCTATCTCATCGCATTCTTCCTCTTCATACTATGGAGTATATTCTTGGTTTTGGAGGGCAATTAGTAGGTTTACTGACGCAATTGATTCAAGAAATGAAGAAAGAGGAGTTGCTGGGTGATTATACAGAGGACCATGTCACCTATGAACTTAGTCAGCTTTGTGCTCAAGTCTACCTATACAAGGGCTATATTTTACAGGATCGCTACAAGTACCAGTTAGAGAATCGCCATCCTTATTTGCTGATGGAACATGATTTTAGGGGAACGGCAGAGGAGATTTTTTATGCTCTACCTGCCTTTCGGCAGGGGACGGATTTGGATAAGAAAATTCTCTGGGAATGGCTCCAGTTAATCGAATATATGGCTGAAAATGGTGGCCAGCATATGCGGATTGGCCTGGATTTGACATCTGGTTTTCTTGTCTTTTCAAGGATGGCAGCCATTTTGAAACGGTATTTGGAATACAATCGTTTTATTACTATTGAAGCCTATGACCGAACTCGGCATTATGATTTGCTGGTTACAAATAACCCGATTCATAAGAAGGAACAGACTCCAGTTTATTATTTAAAAAACGACTTGGATATGGAGGATTTGGCAGGGATTCGTCAGTTATTGTTCACTTAAAAGGCTTGGTTGTTCCAGGTCTTTTTTGTGAAATTCGCACAATCTCCTCATATTTTTTTAAAAATTAAAAAAAGTTGATGAACAAGAAAGCGCTTTATTTTGTATACTAGTAAGTGTAAAGAGGAAACATCCTCAAGATCTTTATCAGGAGGACAGCATATGTCACAAGAAAAATACATCATGGCCATTGACCAGGGAACTACAAGTTCTCGTGCCATTATTTTCAACAAAAAAGGAGAAAAAGTTAGCTCGAGTCAAAAGGAGTTCACTCAGATTTTTCCTCAGGCAGGTTGGGTTGAGCATAATGCCAATGAAATTTGGAATTCCGTCCAGTCTGTTATTGCTGGAGCTTTCATCGAAAGTGGTGTCAAGCCAAATCAAATCGAAGCAATCGGGATTACCAACCAGCGTGAAACAACTGTTGTCTGGGATAAGAAAACAGGGCTCCCTATCTACAACGCTATCGTTTGGCAATCACGCCAGACAGCCCCTTTGGCTGAGCAACTAAAAAGTCAAGGTTATGTGGAAAAATTCCATGAAAAGACTGGTTTGATCATTGATGCTTACTTCTCTGCTACCAAGGTTCGTTGGATTTTGGACCATGTAGAGGGCGCTCAAGAGCGAGCAGAAAAAGGAGAATTGCTCTTTGGTACCATTGATACTTGGCTGGTTTGGAAATTGACTGACGGTGCGGCTCACGTGACTGACTACTCAAATGCAGCTCGTACCATGCTTTATAACATTAAAGAACTCAATTGGGATGATGAGATTTTGGAAATTCTCAACATTCCTAAGGCTATGCTGCCAGAAGTTCGTTCTAACTCTGAAATTTACGGTAAGACAGCGCCATTCCATTTCTATGGTGGACAAGTGCCAATCTCAGGTATGGCTGGGGACCAACAGGCGGCCCTCTTTGGACAGTTGGCCTTTGAACCTGGTATGGTTAAAAATACTTATGGAACAGGCTCTTTCATCATTATGAATACTGGTGAAGAGATGCAGTTGTCTGAAAACAATCTTTTGACAACCATTGGTTACGGAATTAACGGCAAGGTTTACTATGCCTTGGAAGGTTCTATCTTCATCGCAGGAAGTGCTATTCAGTGGCTTCGTGACGGTCTTCGCATGGTCGAAAATTCACCAGAATCTGAAAAATACGCTCGTGATTCTCACAACAACGATGAAGTCTATGTCGTACCAGCCTTTACAGGTCTAGGTGCTCCATACTGGAACCAAAACGCTCGCGGTTCTGTCTTTGGTTTGACTCGTGGAACAAGCAAAGAAGACTTTATCAAGGCAACCTTGCAATCTATCGCTTATCAAGTACGTGATATCATCGATACGATGCAAGTGGATGCTCAGACAGCTATCCAAGTCTTGAAAGTAGACGGTGGTGCAGCTATGAACAACTTCCTCATGCAGTTCCAAGCTGACATCTTGGGAATCGACATCGCACGCGCCAAAAACTTGGAAACAACTGCTCTAGGAGCAGCCTTCCTAGCTGGTTTGGCAGTTGGTTACTGGAAAGACTTGGATGAGTTGAAGCTCTTGAACGAGACAGGAGAACTCTTTGAGCCATCTATGAACGAATCGCGCAAGGAACAACTCTACAAGGGCTGGAAGAAGGCTGTGAAAGCAACTCAAGTCTTTGCGGAAATCGATGACTAATACTGGAAGAATAAAGCGACTAGTTAGAAAGTGTGTAAATATGGAATTTTCAAAGAAAACACGTGAATTATCAATTAAAAAAATGCAGGAACGTACCCTGGACCTCTTGATTATCGGTGGAGGAATCACAGGGGCTGGTGTAGCCTTGCAGGCGGCAGCTAGTGGTCTAGATACTGGTTTGATTGAAATGCAAGACTTTGCAGAAGGAACATCTAGCCGTTCAACAAAATTGGTTCACGGAGGTCTTCGTTACCTCAAGCAATTTGACGTAGAAGTAGTATCAGATACGGTTTCAGAACGTGCAGTGGTACAACAAATTGCTCCACACATTCCAAAACCAGATCCAATGCTCTTGCCAGTTTACGATGAGGATGGAGCGACCTTTAGCCTCTTCCGTCTCAAAGTAGCCATGGACTTGTATGACCTTTTAGCAGGGGTTAATAACACGCCAGCTGCCAACAAGGTCTTGAGTAAGGAAGAAGTCTTGGAACGCCAGCCAAACTTGAAGAAAGAAGGTTTGGTAGGAGGTGGAGTTTATCTTGACTTCCGTAACAACGATGCGCGTCTCGTGATCGAAAACATCAAACGTGCCAACCAAGATGGTGCCCTCATTGCCAACCACGTGAAGGCAGAAGGCTTCCTCTTTGACGAAAGTGGCAAGATTACAGGTGTTGTAGCTCGTGATTTGTTGACAGACCAAGTCTTTGAAATCAAGGCCCGTCTGGTGATTAACACAACAGGTCCTTGGAGCGACAAGGTACGTAATTTGTCTAATAAGGGAACACAATTCTCACAAATGCGTCCAACTAAGGGAGTTCACTTGGTAGTGGATTCAAGCAAGATCAAGGTGTCACAGCCAGTTTACTTTGACACAGGTTTGGGTGACGGTCGTATGGTCTTTGTTCTCCCACGTGAAAACAAGACTTACTTTGGTACAACTGATACAGACTACACAGGTGATTTGGAACATCCAAAAGTAACTCAAGAAGATGTAGATTACCTACTTGGCATTGTCAACAACCGTTTCCCAGAAGCCAACATCACCATTGATGATATCGAAAGTAGCTGGGCAGGTCTTCGTCCATTGATCGCAGGCAATAGCGCTTCTGACTACAATGGAGGAAATAACGGAACTATTAGCGATGAAAGCTTCAATAGCTTGATTGCGACTGTCGAAGCTTATCTATCGAAAGAAAAAACGCGTGAAGATGTTGAATCTGCTGTCAGCAAGCTTGAAAGTAGCACATCTGAGAAGCATTTGGATCCATCTGCAGTTTCTCGTGGTTCTAGCTTGGACCGTGATGACAATGGCCTTTTGACCCTTGCTGGTGGTAAAATCACAGACTACCGTAAGATGGCTGAAGGAGCTATGGAGCGCGTGGTTAATATCCTTAAAGCAGAATTTGACCGCAGCTTTAAACTCATCAACTCTAAGACATATCCTGTTTCAGGTGGAGAATTGAACCCAGCAAATGTGGACTCAGAAATCGAAGCCTTTGCGCAACTTGGAGTGTCACGTGGTTTGGATAGTAAGGAAGCCCACTATCTCGCAAATCTCTATGGTTCAAATGCACCGAAAGTCTTTGCCCTTGCTCACAGCTTGGAACAAGCGCCAGGACTCAGCTTGGCTGATACTTTGTCCCTTCACTATGCAATGCGCAATGAGTTGGCTCTTAGCCCAGTTGACTTCCTTCTTCGTCGTACCAACCATATGCTCTTTATGCGTGATAGTTTGGATAGCATCGTTGAGCCAGTTTTGGATGAAATGGGACGATTCTATGAATGGACAGAAGATGAAAAAGCAGCTTACCGCGCTGATGTCGAATCAGCTCTTGCTAACAACGATTTAGCAGAATTAAAAAATTAAGAAAAAATAAAAGAGGTGGCGGGCAGGACTCCTAGTCTACCCTCTCCTCCTTTTTAATGGAGACAGAAAGATGATGAATGAATTATTTGGAGAATTTCTAGGGACTTTAATCCTAATTCTTCTAGGAAATGGTGTTGTAGCAGGTGTGGTTCTTCCTAAAACCAAGAGCAACAATGCAGGTTGGATTGTGATTACTATGGGTTGGGGGATTGCAGTTGCGGTTGCAGTATTTGTATCTGGCAAGCTCAGTCCAGCTCATTTAAACCCAGCTGTGACCATTGGTGTAGCTTTAAAAGGTGGTTTGCCTTGGGCTTCCGTTTTCCCTTATATCCTAGCTCAGTTTGCAGGGGCTATGCTGGGTCAGATTTTGGTTTGGTTGCAATTCAAACCGCATTATGAGGCAGAAGAAAATGCAGGAAATATTTTGGCTACTTTCAGCACTGGTCCAGCTATTAAGGATACTGTATCAAACTTGATTAGCGAAATCCTTGGAACTTTTGTATTGGTCTTGACAATCTTTGCTTTGGGTCTTTACGATTTTCAGGCAGGTATCGGAACCTTCGCAGTGGGGACTTTGATTGTTGGTATCGGTCTATCACTAGGTGGGACAACAGGTTATGCCTTGAACCCTGCGCGTGACCTTGGACCTCGTATCATGCACAGCATCTTGCCAATTTCAAACAAGGGAGATGGAGACTGGTCTTACGCTTGGATTCCTGTTGTGGGACCTGTTATCGGTGCAGCCTTGGCCGTTCTTGTATTCTCACTTTTCTAAGATAAAAGAGCTATTTGTAACAAAGTTTGAGATTGGATTCACAAACTTTGTTGTTTTTTAAGGGCAAAACATTAATATTTGAACTTGTCTTAAAATAAGCTAAACTCAACTTCCAAAAAAGGTAAACAGTTGAAAATAGAGGGAATAAAGTGGTAAAATGGGAACAAGAAAAAATAGTAATTGTTTGTGGAAAAATTGACGGAAATTTACAGAAAAGAAATCGATCATGGATAGAAAGAAACCATTATATATTTTTTTAGGGCAAACGGTCCTGTATTTTATTGTTTTACTGGGTTTACTTTATTTCTTTAGTTATCTTGGCCAGGGTCAAGGAGGCTTTATCTATAATGAATTTTAACTTGAAGGAGAATTCCTATTGTGTCAAATAAACCAATAGTAGATATGATTGAAACCATTGAGCATTTTGCTCAGACACAACCTAGCGATCCTGTTTACAATGTTTTGGGACAGGAACACACTTATGGAGATTTGAAGGCTGATTCGGATAGTTTGGCTGCAGCTATTGATCAACTGAATTTACCAGAGAAGTCTCCTGTGGTTGTTTTTGGTGGCCAAGAATATGAAATGTTGGCAACTTTTGTAGCGCTGACTAAGTCAGGTCATGCCTACATTCCAATTGATAGCCATTCGGCTTTGGAGCGAGTTTCAGCTATTTTAGAAGTGGCAGAGCCAAGTTTGATTATTGCCATTTCAGAATTTCCATTGGAGCAGGTTTCTACACCGATGATGAATCTAGCTCAGGTTCAAGAAACCTTTGATAAAGGGGCGAGCTATGAGATGACGCATCCAGTCAAGGGAGATGATAACTACTACATCATCTTTACTTCAGGGACAACTGGTAAGCCAAAGGGAGTGCAGATTTCGCATAATAATTTGCTCAGCTTTACCAACTGGATGATTACGGACAAGGAATTTGCGACGCCAAGTCGTCCGCAAATGCTGGCTCAACCACCTTATTCATTTGACCTGTCTGTCATGTACTGGGCACCGACCTTGGCACTGGGAGGAACTCTTTTTGCCTTACCATCTGCCATCACTCAGGACTTTAAGCAACTCTTTGCGACCATCTTTTCATTGCCAATCGCTATCTGGACATCAACCCCTTCCTTTGCAGATATGGCCATGTTGTCAGAAGACTTTAATAGCGAGACAATGCCTGGAATCACGCATTTCTACTTTGATGGTGAAGAATTGACGGTTAAAACGGCTCAAAAACTACGCGAACGTTTCCCAAATGCCCGTATTATCAATGCCTACGGACCAACAGAAGCGACAGTAGCCTTGTCAGCAGTTGCTGTGACAGACGAGATGCTAGCGACTCTCAAACGCCTACCAATCGGCTATACCAAGGCTGATTCTCCAACCTTTATCATTGACGAGGAAGGCAATAAATTACCAAATGGGGAACAAGGGGAAATCATCGTATCTGGACCTGCTGTTTCAAAAGGCTATATGAATAATCCTGAAAAAACAGCTGAAGCCTTCTTTGAGTTTGAAGGTCTGCCAGCTTATCACACAGGCGATGTGGGATCTATGACAGATGAAGGTCTTCTTCTTTACGGTGGACGGATGGACTTCCAGATCAAGTTTAATGGCTATCGTATTGAACTAGAGGATGTCTCTCAAAACTTGAACAAATCCAAGTACGTTGAATCTGCTGTTGCAGTTCCACGTTACAACAAGGATCACAAGGTCCAAAATCTCTTAGCCTATGTTATCTTGAAAGATGGCATCAAAGAACAATTTGAGCGCGAAATTGATATCACGAAGGCTATCAAGGAAGACTTGGAAGATATTATGATGTCTTACATGATGCCATCTAAGTTTCTTTACAGAGAGGAATTGCCACTGACTCCAAATGGCAAGATTGATATCAAAGGATTGATTAACGAGGTGAATAATAGATGATGGATTTCCTGAAACAGCTGCCTCATATTGAGCCGTATGGGAATCCGCAGTACTTTTTGTACGTGATTACTGCTACCTTGCCCATCTTTATCGGTCTTTTTTTCAAAAAACGCTTTTCTTGGTATGAAATACTGGTTAGTCTCTTCTTTATCGTTACCATGTTGACGGGTGGCAAGACCAATCAATTAGCTGCCTTAGGAATCTATCTAATTTGGCAAATGGTACTGGTTCTTTTTTACAAGCATTATCGAAAAAATAAGGATGGCAAGTGGGTTTTCTACTTAGTTAGTTTTCTGTCCCTACTTCCGATTATCTTTGTCAAGGTGCAACCAGCTATCAATGGAACGCAGTCTTTGCTTGGATTTTTGGGAATTTCTTATCTGACGTTTCGTTCGGTTGGGATTATAATCGAGCTGAGAGATGGAGTGATTAAGGATTTCGCACTCTGGGAATTCCTTCGTTTCCTTCTCTTCATGCCGACTTTTTCAAGTGGTCCTATTGATCGTTTCAAACGTTTTAATGAAAATTATCAGACAATTCCAGAGCGCGATGAGTTGATGGATATGCTAGCCGAGTCCGTTCGGTATATCATGTGGGGATTTCTGTATAAATTTATCCTAGCTCATATTTTAGGCGAGATTTTATTGCCACCGCTAAAGAATTTAGCTTTACAAACAGGTGGCTTCTTTAACTACTATGTAGTTGCAGTCATGTACACATTTGGTCTGGAGCTCTTCTTTGACTTTGCGGGTTACTCTATGTTTGCTATAGCTATTTCAAATCTGATGGGAATTCGTAGTCCGATTAACTTCAACAAACCTTTCTTGTCAAGAGATTTGAAAGAGTTTTGGAATCGCTGGCACATGAGTTTATCCTTCTGGTTTCGTGACTTTGTCTTTATGCGCATGGTCATGGTGATGACGAGAAAGAAGCTTTTTAAGAATCGAAATGTGACTTCAAGTGTCGCCTATATCCTGAACATGCTCCTTATGGGGTTCTGGCATGGGATAACTTGGTTTTACATTGTCTATGGACTCTTTCATGGGCTAGGTTTAGTGATTAATGATGCTTGGGTTCGAAAGAAAAAAACGCTCAATAAAGAACGTAAGAAAGCAGGGCAAGCTCCCTTGCCTGAGAATCGCTGGGTTCAGTTGCTTGGCATGGTTATAACCTTCCATGTCGTAATGATTTCATTCTTAATCTTCTCTGGATTTTTGAATGATTTATGGTTTAAAAAATAAAAGGAATTAAAAAATGGATATCAAATCAGAAGTTATTGAAATTATTGATGAATTGTTTATGGAAGATGTTTCTGACATGATGGATGATGATCTTTTTGATGCGGGTGTCTTGGACAGTATGGGAACAGTTGAATTAATCGTGGAAATCGAAAATCACTTTGATATTCGTGTCCCAGTTACAGAATTTGGTCGTGATGACTGGAATACAGCTAATAAAATCATAGCAGGAATTACGGAGTTAAAGAATGCTTAAGCGTTTGTGGTTAATCTTTGGCCCTTTGCTTCTTGCTAGTTTTCTTGTCTTCTTACTGATCTTTTTTTATCCAAACAACCCAAGTCATAATTTGACTGAAGAAAAATATTCTGCAGCAGCGATTAGTTCGGAGAGCTTTAAAGAGAGAAGCCAAAAAGTGAGAGCCTTTACGGAACCCAATATGCGCTTTATTCCTTTTTTGGGCTCAAGTGAGTGGATTCGTTTTGATAGCATGCATCCTGCGGTCTTGGCGGAGAAGTATAGTCGCCCCTACCGGCCCTACTTTTTAGGACAAGCAGGAGCAGCCTCTCTTAATCAGTATTTCGGTCTGCAGCAAATCTTACCAGAAATCGAGGAAAAACAGGCGGTATTTGTCATTTCGCCTCAGTGGTTTACAGAGGAGGACTATGAGCCAGCATTCTTCCAAAACTACTTTAACAACGATCAGTTGACAGCCTTTCTAGAAAATCAATCGGGAGATATAGCAGCCAAACATGCAGCTAAACGTCTCTTAAAGCAAAATCCTGGAGTCTCTATGAAGGGGATCGTTGAGAAGCTGTCAAAGGGTGAGGAATTATCAGAAATCGACCATGCTATTATCAAGGCTTTTGCGCGTTTTAATGAGCGTCAGGCCTCTCTATTTGGGCAATTTTCCATTCGAGGAAAACTCAAGTACAAGGAACACGTGGAGAACTATTTAAAAGATCTTCCGGATCAATTTTCTTATGAAGAGTTAGAAAAAATTGCTCGAAAGGATGCAGAAGCCAATACCAGTAACAATGATATGGGAATTGAAAATCAATTTTATAAGACCCAGGTGAAAGACTACCTCGAGAAATATAAGGGCTATCAAAAGAATTATAATTTCCTCAAGTCCTCTGAGTACAATGATTTGCAGTTGGTCCTTAATCAATTTGCCAAATCAAAGGTCAATGTGCTCTTTGTTATTCAGCCTGTCAATAAAAAATGGATGGCCCATACAGAGCTCAGCGAGGAAATGTATCAACATGCTGTGGAAAAAATTCGTTACCAGTTAGAAAGTCAAGGTTTCACCAACATTGCTGACTTTTCAAAAAACGGAGGAGATCCCTACTTTGTTAAGGATACGATTCATATTGGTTGGTTGGGCTGGTTGGCGTTTGATAAGGTTGTAAATCCTTTTTTGAGCAATCCAACAACAGCTCCTGATTACCAAATGAATGACCGTTTCTTTAGCCAGGATTGGGCAAATTACGATGGGAATATTAAAGATTTTCAATAATATAGAAAAGGAGTTTGAACTTTTTGTTCAGACTTTTTTTATGAAATGTCAGATAGCTTGCCCTAAAAAAGGCTAAAAGTTTTATAGTTGGTTGAATCTAGAATAGTACACTACGGATTCTAAAAGAACTTCTAGAAATTAAGT
>NZ_JWAJ01000129.1 GCF_001068775.1 Streptococcus pseudopneumoniae | reverse complement strand
GTCTATACTTAGGGGTGAACACAATGTGATATTTACACATCCATTTTGTGTGTGATAAACTATGTGCTTTTTGAGCCATATTTTTCTCCTTTCGCTTTACAATTGGCTTGAACACCTTAATTGTATCGCGTTTGGAGTTTTTTGGTATAACCTTCGATGCGCACCCGCATAGCGGGTGGTTTTTTTGTCTCGCAACTAACGGAGCGAGACGGACTGAAAGTCACATAATAAAAAGTGAGGTCGGGATCTTTTTGTCCCAACCTCATTTTTTTATAGTTTATTTCCGACATTGATTCGGTTAATAGCACGTTGTAATGCAATCTTAGCACGACGCTCTTGGTCAATCAAGTGTTTGTCTTGTGCTTCTTCAATTTCACGTTCTGCACGAAGTTTGGCACGTTCTGCACGGCTAATATCGATATCACGAGCACGCTCAGCTGAGTCTGCAATGATAGTAATCACATCATTTGCAATCTCGATGATTCCTCCATTTACTGCTATCCAGTTGACATGAGAATCATCATCAATACGTTTGACTTTAACTTCATCAACTGCTAATACCGCAATCATATTTTGATGTCGTGGCAAGATCCCCATCTCACCATCCAGAGTTCGAACTGATACAAAGCTGGCATGGTGATCATAGACGAGGCCATCTGGTGTCACGATCTGGACAGTTAACTGAGCCATAGATCACCTCTTAAAATCCCATTTTTTCAGCCTTAGCAATAACATCTTCGATTGAACCTACTCCACGGAAGGCATCTTCTGGGAGATGATCGTGTTTTCCTTCAAGAATTTCCTTAAATCCACGAACTGTTTCCGCTACTGGAACATAAGAACCTGGTTGACCAGTAAATTGTTCCGCAACGTTGAAGTTTTGTGAAAGGAAGAACTGAATACGACGGGCACGAGCAACCAAAGTTTTTTCTTCATCAGAAAGTTCATCCATACCAAGGATCGCAATGATATCTTGCAACTCATGGTAACGTTGAAGGACACGTTTAACTTCAGCAGCAACTGCGTAGTGTTCTTCTCCAACGATTTCAGGCGCTAAAGCACGAGAGCTCGAAGCAAGTGGATCAACGGCTGGGTAGATACCCAATTGAACCAATTTACGTTCCAAGTTGGTAGTTGAATCCAAGTGAGCGAAGGCTGTTGCTGGCGCTGGATCAGTATAGTCATCCGCTGGCACATAGATGGCCTGGATAGATGTTACAGACCCCTTCTTAGTTGACGTGATACGTTCTTGCAATTGACCCATTTCTGTTGCGAGGGTTGGTTGATAACCAACGGCTGATGGCATACGACCTAAAAGGGCAGATACTTCTGAACCAGCTTGTGTGAAACGGAAAATGTTGTCAATGAAGAGAAGAACGTCTTGACCTTCTACATCACGGAAGTATTCAGCGATTGTCAAACCAGTAAGGGCAACACGCATACGTGCTCCTGGTGGCTCATTCATCTGACCAAATACCATGGCTGTTTTTTCAATAACGCCTGATTCCTTCATTTCCCAGTAAAGGTCATTCCCTTCACGAGTACGTTCCCCAACACCAGTAAATACTGAGATACCACCGTGTTCTTGGGCAATATTGTGAATCAATTCTTGGATCAAGACGGTTTTACCAACTCCGGCACCACCGAAGAGTCCGACCTTACCACCTTTAAGGTAAGGGGCGAGAAGGTCGATAACCTTGATCCCTGTTTCTAGAATTTCTGAAGAGGTAGACAATTCATCAAAAGTTGGTGCTTTTTTATGAATTGGCTGACGCTCTGCATCTTCACCAAAAGGAGCTTCCAAGTCAATGGTATCTCCCAAAACGTTGAAGACACGTCCTAGAGTTTCTTTCCCAACTGGTACTGAGATTGGACGGCCTGTGTCCAATACTTCCAAACCACGGGTCAAGCCATCAGTTGATTCCATAGCGATGGTACGAACCATACCATCTCCCAACTCCAAGGCTACTTCAAGGACGATTTTTGTTTTTCTTTCGTCATTTTTGTAGACGACAAGTGCATTATTAATCTCTGGTAGTTTCTCACCTGCTGCAAACATGACGTCTACAACGGGTCCGATAACCTGAGCAATTTTACCTGAACTCATCTCCTTCTCCTATTCTATATAAGATACTGTCGGTTCCTAGAATGACTAGGTCCTAATACTCTTCGAAAATCAAATTCAAACCACGTCAGCGTCGCCTTACCGTACTCAAGTACAGCCTGCGGCTAGCTTCCTAGTTTGCTCTTTGATTTTCATTAAGTATAAGTTCATTTTCATACGAGCTGGACTAGAGCCTATTCTAAGGCACTAGCTCCTGCCACAATTTCTGTGATTTCTTGTGTAATCGCCGCCTGTCTGGCACGGTTATACTGGATTGTCAAATCATTAATCACTTTTTTGGCATTATCAGTCGCTGTTTGCATGGCTGTCATACCAGCAGCATTTTCAGCTGTCTTGGCATCAATAATAGCACCATAAATCATACTTTCTGCAAACTGTGGCAGCAATTGATCCAAGATTTCTTCACGACTTGTTTCAAGGTCAAATGTCAAGCTATAGTTATCATCTGCTTCATTTGGATCCAAGTCCACGATTGGAAGCATCTGTTCTACACGCATTTGACTTGTCAATGTATTTACGTGGTGGTTGTAGCAAACGTAGAGCTCATCAAAAAGTTCATTTTGATACATTTCAATCGTTTTAGAGATAATCTTACGAACTTCATCAAAGCTCGGTTGACTCGCAAGTCCACGCAATTCATAGATTGGTTGAATACCGCGTGATTTGAAGAAATCGGCTCCCATACCACCAATACAGATGACTTCAAAATCATCACCTGAAGGATGGTATTCTTGCTGGATTTCCATGACAGCTTTTAAGATTGAAGAATTATATCCTCCAACAAGACCACGGTCAGATGTAATGACGATATAGCCTGTTTTTTTGACGGGGCGACTAATCAACATTGGGTTTGTTGATCCGCCAGCGCCATCTCCGTGAAGGATATCTGTAACCAGTTTACGTACTTTTTGTGCATAAACTTGGAAGTTACGTGCTGCTTCTTCAGAACGACCTAACTTAGCTGCAGAAACCATCTGCATTGCGTTAGTGATTTGACTAGTATTTTTTGTTGAGGCGATTTTTGTTTTAATATCATTTAGAGATACTGCCATCTGACACCTCTATTCTTATTGGAAGCTTGATTGATTGAGAAACTCAGTAATCGCAGCATCCAAGACTGCTTCATCTGGCAAGTCTTTTGTTTCACGAATGGTTTCCAAAATTTCAGGATGTTGAGCATCAAAGAACATATGGAACTCTTCTTCGAAACGAACGATATCGTCTACAGGAATTGTATCCAAGAAACCATGTGTTAAAGCATAGAGAATAGTAACTTGTTTCTCAACAGGTAATGGTTTGTGAACAGGTTGTTTCAATACTTCTACAGTACGACGACCACGGTTCAATTTAGCCTGAGTAGCCGCATCCAAGTCAGAACCAAATTTAGTGAAGGCTTCCAACTCACGGTATGAAGCAAGGTCAATACGGAGTGTACCAGCAACTTTCTTCATGGCTTTAATCTGTGCAGAACCACCAACACGCGATACAGAAGAACCCGCATCAATGGCCGGACGAATACCCGCGTTAAAGAGTCCATCGCCAAGGAAGATTTGTCCATCCGTAATAGAGATTACGTTTGTGGCGATATAGGCTGAGATATCTCCTGCTTGCGTCTCGATAAATGGAAGAGCTGTGATAGATCCACCACCCAATTCATCCGAAACTTTAGCAGAACGCTCAAGTAGACGACTGTGAAGATAGAAGACATCCCCTGGGAAGGCTTCACGACCTGGTGGACGACGGAGCAAGAGAGAAAGTTCACGATAAGCTACCGCTTGTTTAGATAAGTCATCATAAACGATCAAGACATGCTTACCTTGGTACATAAATTCTTCGGCCATAGCAACCCCTGCATAAGGTGCAAGGAAAAGCAATGGTGAAGGTTGTGAAGCTGACGCTGTCACGACAATTGTGTAATCCAAGGCTCCATACTGGCGAAGTGTTTCTACTTGTGTACGAACTGTTGATTCTTTTTGACCAATCGCTACATAGATACAGATCATATCTTGACCTTTTTGGTTCAAGATTGCATCGATAGCGATGGTGGTTTTCCCTGTTTGACGGTCACCGATAATCAACTCACGTTGACCACGACCGATTGGAACAAGGGCATCAATAGCTTTCAAACCAGTTTGCAATGGTTCTGATACTGATTTACGTTGCATTACCCCAGGTGCTGGTGCTTCAACTGGACGAGTCTTGTTTGTGTCGATTGGACCAAGTCCGTCTACAGGACGACCAAGTGGATCCACGACACGTCCAATCAAGCTATCACCAACTGGAACTTCCATGATTTTTCCTGTACGACGAATGGTGTCGCCTTCGCGGATATCTGTAAAGTCTCCAAGGATGATAATACCAACATCTGTTGATTCTAAGTTTTGCGCCATACCATAAGAGCCGTTTTCAAAAATCAACAACTCTCCACTCATGGCATTTTCAAGGCCATGAGCACGCGCAATTCCGTCCCCGATGTAGGTTACAACACCAGTTTCAGTTACATCAAAATTGGGTTTGAAATTTTCAATTTGTTGCTTAATTAAAGCGCTGATTTCTTGTGCGTTAATTGCCAAAAGAACACCACTTTCTATTTCAAATTTTCCTTAACAACTTTAAGTTGTTGTTTAATACTAACATCAATTGTCTTGTGATTGGCGATAATAACAAAACCACCGATTAAACTATCGTCGATTTCTTCTTTAATGCTACGCACTTTTAAAGACATCTTTTTCTCTATAATTGGAAGCAAACGTTCTTTTTGTTCATCCGTTAGAGGATGAGCAGACATAATCGTTACTTCAAAACGATTGGTTTCTCTCTCAAGACGGTTTAAACAATCTACAATCACATCATAAAAAAGATTTGATCGATGATTGTACAACAGAACTTGAATGAAGTTTTGTAATAATGGCGATGCAGAATCTTGGAAATAACTGACTGTTTTTTCCTTGTCAGACTCATCCACATCCACCTGAGCCAAAAAAGAAGGCAAGTCTGTTTCTTCAGCGACTTGCTTAATCTGGGTCAAGTCTGAGAAGATAGAATCTTCTTCTCCTTTTTCAATCACCAATTGGACAAAAGGCATGCTGTATTTTTCAATTACCTTTACTGTCTTTTTGTCCATTAAGCTTCTCCTAGCTGATCGATATACTGATCAATGAGTTCTTTATGGGCATGACCGTCAAGGTTTTGTGAGATGATTTTCCCAGCTAGACTAACTGTCAAATCTGCTACCTCACCTTTAACGCTTTGTAAAGCCTCAGCTTTGTTTTGCGCAATTTCTTGGTTAGCTTTTTCTTTCAAGCGACCAGCTTCTAGCTTAGCTTCAGCTAGAATATCTGATTTGCTCTTTTCAGCTGTCTCCTTGGCATTCTCGATGATAGTTTTAGCTTCGCTTCGGCTACCTGCTAATTCATCTTCACGCTTTTGAGCAAGAGTTTCTGCTTTTTGACGAGCTTGTTCAGCACCATCAATATCAGCAGCGATCTTTTCAGCGCGTTCTTCGAAGACAGTTGTCAAGTTTGACCATGCGAATTTTTTGACTAAGACGATCAAAAGGATAAAAGAGCCAGCAATTAAAATAAAGTTACCAATCAATTCACCTACTGTTACGTGCATCATTTACTCCTTTCTACTCTTCATCATTAATTTTATTTCCTAGATACATAGAAGACAAGACTGTGAATACATAGGCCTGAACACAGGAAATAAACACAGAAAATGCCGTCCAGACAAGATTGGTAACAAATGCGACTGGATACCAATAAAGTGCCTGATGAGAGAGAGTAATAAGCAGGCTTGCCATCACTTCTCCGGCAAAGATATTCCCGAACACCCGCAAAGCAAGTGAAAGGAAATTCGTGACTTCTTCAAGGAGATTCATCGGTGTCATGAAACCTGGGGTTACAAAACCTTTTAGATATTTTTTAACACCGCGACGACGAATTCCTTCAATATGGGTCATCAGGATAATTCCGAATGACAAGGCCAAGTCAAACTGGAGATTTGCTGTTGGCGATGTCCAAAGGTTTGTCCCATCTGTAGTTTGAAGTTTCGCCATCAAACCAAGATTATTTGCGATAACCATAAAAAGAAATAAACACAAGTAAAAGAGTGAGTAATCTTTCATGTACCGTGAACCTACGTTTGGTTCTGTAAATCCGACTACAAAGTCATAGAGATACTCGAGTACATTTTGCTTTCCTTTGGGTTTTACAGTCATATTACGACTTGCCCAATAGATAAAGCCAAAAATAAGTGCCACAGACAACAAAGTTAATGCTGTCAAGGTTAAATCAAAGGTAACAGGACCAATATTGATGGTTGGATTGATACTTTCTTCCATCTAGAATCCTCCCTTTTCCATTTTATACTTCTCTTTATTTGATGATAAATGAAAATACGAGAGTTACAAAGAATGTTCCTTCGATAAAGGCAATCCCCATGATCATCAAACTACGCAATTGAGGGATGATATCTGGTTGGCGTGCTGCAGATTTGAACAAACCGTTCATCAAAAATCCTTCTGCAAGAGATACACCCATACAGGCAAGACATAGACCGAAAAATGTTAAATTCATGACGAATTCTCCTTTTTTAAATTAAATTTACTTCCCTAGTTTAGTCCTAAAATTTGCTTTTGTCAACTTTTTACTAGCATTGAAAGCGTTTCTAATCATTTATTTCTATTTTTCCGATTTTCAAGTCAATTATATAGAAAATTTTAAGGTCTTTTCAGATTGTTTTCCTTATCTTTCCTGTTTTTCTGAAAATAAAAATCCAAGTTTTACAACCTGGATTTATCGTTTCTTATTTAAAATAATAGGAATGGTGGCTCTGGCAAGCTGGATTAAAGAGTGCTGCACAATAAGGACAGCTCCCCTTTTCTCTATACTCCTCATAAGTTAGGTTCTTCTTACAGAAACCACATAAGATAGGTTTATCCTGTTTAAGTCTTAAAGGGTATGGAGAAAATGTGTGCTCCTCTAGCGCATTGTGACACTGATAACAGGCATAGTATTTCTTACACTCATAACACTGGAGCGCTACGATATCTTTATCACTATGGTAATGAACACATCTGCTTTCATCATCTACTAGTAATCCATGAGCTTGAACCATGATTTTTCCTTATCTA
The DNA here is from genome assembly GCF_001068775.1 of Streptococcus pseudopneumoniae. Classification (GTDB taxonomy): domain Bacteria; phylum Bacillota; class Bacilli; order Lactobacillales; family Streptococcaceae; genus Streptococcus; species Streptococcus pseudopneumoniae_N. The sequence continues at coordinate 29,878 of NZ_JWAJ01000129.1, read as the reverse complement.
GGCACGAACTGTGACGCTTGTTCCATCTTCTTTGTAAAGATTGATCAAGCCTTCTTTCAAAGCACGGACCATATCACCTGCTTGTACTGGTTGTGGAACCTTGATGGTTAAAAGTTCCATTGGATTTGGTGCACGGTCAATTTTATTACCTTTAGCATCATGAAGGTCTTCGATATAAGTTTCAAAATGGCGGAAACCTGGGCCATAAAACTCAACTTGGTCTCCTTCGTTGATAACGTTACGTTGGCGAATAGTTGCTGTTTGTGTTGCATCATCATAAGCTACTACTTCAGCAACAAATTTGTATTCTGGAATCTTACGACGAGCACCGAACAGTTGTTCATTTTCAGATGGTGTCCCGTAGTAGAAACCTGTGGCCAATTCACGTTGGGCCACCTTCCACATTTCATCAATCAAGTCTTGCTTGATAGCTTCAAACTTTTCAGGACTTTCGAGGTAGGCATCAACGGCAGCCTTGTAGCAGTTTGTAACTGTTGAAACATAGTGAATAGACTTCATACGACCTTCAATTTTAAGACTGTCCACACCATTTTCAATCATATCTGGGATATGATCAATCATAGACATATCAACGGCTGACATTGAAAATTCTTCAGGAATTTCTCCCTTGAGACTCTTACGCTCTTTACCAAATGGCATATCGTAAAGGTCATATTTCCAACGGCAAGATTGTGAACATCCACCACGGTTGGCATCACGCATACTCATGTGGTTAGAAAGGGTACAACGGCCAGAATATGAGATACACATAGCTCCATGTACAAAAGCTTCAATCTCAACGTCTGTACGTTTGCGAATTTCTGCCAATTCTTCCATAGAAACCTCACGCGCCAAAACGACACGAGTCAATCCAAGTTCTTTCCAGAATTCAAGAGTTTCATAGTTGGTCGCACTAGCTTGTGTTGAAAGGTGGATTTCAAGTCCTGGTGCTTCTGTTGCAGCAATCATGATTAAGGCAGGGTCAGAAACAATAACCGCTGCAATGCCAATATCACGCAACTTACGGAACCATTCTCCGGCACCTTCTTCATTTCCCTCGTGCATAACCATATTGGCAGCCACATATACCCTAGCTCCATACTTAGCCGCGAACTGTACTCCTTCTTCCATCTGTTCGAAAGTGAAGTTACCCGCGCGGCTACGAAGACCATAGGCCTGACCACCGATAAAGACAGCATCTGCTCCGTATTGAACAGCTACTTTTAGTTTTTCTAGTGTTCCTGCAGGTGATAGAACCTCAGGACGTTTCAAAGTTTTTGTCATTTTTTCTCCTATTTGCAATATAAAAGTTTGACACCAATCTTAACCATTTTATAGTAAACAGGGTTCAAAATCAAGCCTTGAATGATTGTTTAGACAATTTTAATGTTTAGTTTTCTCTGAAAACGTTATTGAACAGTTTCAACATTCCAAGTAGTCCATCCCTTGAAACGAATGGCGCCCTTTTGATTCGTTTGATATATCGAATTCCCAAGTTCTTGGTTACTTTCCGCATTTTTTTCTTTGATTTTTTTCTTCTTGTCTACCGAAATGACCGTGATTTTAGGGTGTACATTTTTGAAGATTTCGATATCTGTCTTTTTCTTCGATGCTTGCTGATGAGTTATCACTACATCTGCTTGGAGTTTTGGATAATGACTCGTTAAAAACTTCTCCTCTATATTTCCAGTAACTAGAAAGGTTTGGTTTAGTAACTTTCCATACATTGTAATTGAATCATTTTTATCCTTATTTTGGGTAGCGATAACTTCTAAACTATTCCCAAAAATAGGTAACTGCTGTCCTGTTTTGATAGCACCTACCTTGACTTTGCTCTCCTTCAGCTTATCCATAAATTCTCTCTTAGATAAAGTTTCTTCAGTTACTAGAATCTCTCCAAGCTCGACGGCTTTACTGATTTCTAACACATGATCTAACTGTTTAGTATCACTAGTCGTTAGAACCAGCTGATCAATCTTGGCCACTCCTCGACTTTTCAGATAAGGAATTAAACTACGTTTGGCATTGCTGGTAATAGCTTTCTCCTGCCAGACTTCTTTCTTTTCAACTGCTAGCTTTTCACCAACATCCAGTAGTATGGTCTTCCCTGTCATGTCTCTTAGGAAAATGCTTCGTCCCTGTTCCATATCTAGGACTGTGATTTCATTCTCTAGTGGATGTTTGGTTACTAAAAAGAATGAGATGGCAACTATGACAAGCATAGATAGTTTTTTCAAATTCTTTCGATAGTCATAGATGAGAGCTAAAGTAATCAAAAGAAGGATTAAAATCCAAAGACTCGGTTGGCCGAAAACAAGGGGCCTAGTAGATAGCTGAGAAATATAGCGTATGATATTTTCTAGCCATTCAAAGAGAAAGTTGAACTGGGTGATGGGATATACAAATGACAGACAGAAGAGAATCGATAAAAGTGGCAACAAGACCATATCAAATAAGAAAGAAAAGGCAAAAGTTAGGAGAATAGACCACGGTTGAAATTCTGAAAAATAAAAAGATAAAATTGGCAGAATTCCCAAGGAAATAATACAACTCTCCCTAACCAGTCCTTTTATCCCTGCTACTTCCTCACCAGTCATTGTCAGGATAAAGGCATAAGCACAGGAAAGAACCCCTCCAGCTGTTAAGAAAAAGTTCGGCATGATTAAAAATAGAATAAGAATTGTCAAAGCAAAATTATCCAGTGACTTAAAGCCATGCTGAGCCAAGATCTTTTGTAAAAGACTTCTAATCACAGATGCTGAAAAACCTGTCATGCCTGCATAGAACAAAGAAAAGGGATAGGCAAGCCATTTGAACTTCTCTTGAGTCAAGCCCAAACGTAAGAGTGATTTTTTAAAAGCATTCATAAAGAATCCTACTTGCATTCCTGACAAAGCAAATAGGTGAATAATTCCGAGGCTAGAATAGAGTTCATTCATTTCCTCAAAATCTGTGTCCAAGTGCCCTAATAAGAGTCCCGTCATATAATTGCGCATGGGGTCAGGAAAATTCCTTTTTATCCAGACAACTGCTTTTCTTCGCAAACTGGATAGATTTTCTCCTATATCCCAACTAGAAATTTGCTTTAATTCGACAATTTCCGATATAGTTAAGGTCTGATAAATCCCCTGTGTTTTGAGATAGTTTCGATAATCAAATCCAGCAAAATTACTGGCTCCTTGAGGACTAGCTAACTTGCCTTTCAAAACTATTTCAGGTAGTTCAGATAAGTCTTGAAATTTTTTCTTTTCAGATTCTGACTGGAGTTTATAATAGACCTGAAAGAGTCTGCCCTCAGCCTTGCCACGAAAAGATAAGCTATCACCATTTACTTTGATGGTATCCGGTAATATTCGCACTGTATCAACCGTGTCTACAAGATTCCGATTGGCTTCTTCTTGCTGCCATTTTTGAAAAATAAACCAACTCCCAAATATGCTGCAAATCAAGAGGACCTTAGTCACAGTTTTCCATGGAAATTGGAAAAAGAGGCAGACTAGTAAAAAGACAAAGCCCAAAAGTGCTAAGACACTTGCTGAAAAAATTGCATAGTAGAACCAGAGCAAAAGAAAACTGAGATAGATTTTTGGAATTGGAAAGCGACTAATCCACTGTAACATACTCTTTTAACTTTTCTATCGTTTTTGCACCAATACCAGAAACCTTTTTGAGCTCATCAACTGACTTAAACTTACCGTTGGAATCACGATGGTCGATAATATCTTGAGCACGTTTAACACCTAAACCTTTGACTTGCTTCAGTTCCTCTATACTGGCTTTATTAAGGTTGACTTTCTTATTTTCTTTGGTGTTGGAAGCATTTGAATATGCCTCTTGGCTTGTAGCTTCTTCCTTAGTCGGGACATAAACAAGTGCTTCATCACTAATTCTCTGAGCAAGATTGATAGACTTACTATCAGCATTATCTGTCAATCCACCAGCTTTTTGAACAGCATCATTGATACGACTTCCAACTGGTAAATCATAAATTCCAGGTGATTTGACAGCACCTTTGACATCGACAGTAATCAGATCTTGCCCCACCACTTCTTCCTTCTGATTTCCATCTTCCTTTTCATCCGTCGAATCCTTTGGAACAGCTGTAACTTCAGTCTGCACCTTTGTTTCCTTAGCAGGTGCTTGAGCGACTGGCTTTAGCAGGAAAAATCCGCCTAAGACCAAGCCCAAACCAGCACAGATAACAATGATTTTATATTCTTGGATTTTCTCAATAAGTTCTTCCATATTTTCTCCTCTCTTACTTTATTCGTAAGAGAAAGAAAAAACAGCTGAAAAATCTTTTCAACTGCTTACTTATTTGCAAAATAGTCTTCCTTGGTCAAAACATAATGTACACGTGTTACAATTCGTCCCGGTTCTTTATTATCCATTCTGGCATAGGGTTCTTCGTGAGAAAAGCGCATGCCTGATTTCTCCATGACCTTTCCTGACGCAGGATTATCCTTATCGTGAAGGGCTGTCAACTTATTCATTCCGATTTCTTCAAAGGCCAGTTCAATGACGGCACGATTGGCTTCAGTTGTCAAACCTTGATTCCAATATTTTTGATGGATAATGTAACCAATGGCTGCCTTTTTAAGAACAGTATCAACCTTGTGCAGGTCAATAGTTCCGATAAACTCTCCACTATTTTTTAGTTCAATACCCCATCGGCCCAAGGGATTAGCTAGATAAAATTGGGCAATATTATTCTTGGTTTCCTCTAAACTTTGATTGGTTGGAAAAGTATAGCGTGTATTTTCCTGGTTTGAAGCATATTCAAACATTGCTTCTGCATCATCAAGTGTTACTGGTCTAAGTACTAATCGTTCTGTTTCGATTATTGGATGCTTCGCTAGTTTGATAAATAGTGATTCCATGATTGCCCCTCCCAAAATAGGTTGCTAAAAGAATAACATAAAAGAAATAGGTTTACAAGTTTTTCTTGCAATTTAAAACGGTTTCATATACAATAAAGTCATCACAAAAACTCTGACGAATGATGTGATACATAAATTGAAACAGCTTAATAGAAAGTGAGTTATCCTATGTTAATTGGAATTCCAAAGGAAATTAAAAATAATGAAAATCGTGTTGCTTTGACACCTGCTGGTGTACAGAGTCTTGTTGGTCGTGGTCACCGAGTCCTCATCGAAACAAATGCTGGACTTGGTTCAGGATTTACTGATGCTGACTATGAAAAGCAAGGAGCAGAAATTGTCGCAACTGCTGCTGAAGCCTGGGCTGCAGAATTAGTTGTTAAAGTAAAAGAACCCCTTGCTAGTGAGTACCAGTTCTTGCGTGAGGATTTACTACTTTTCACCTACTTACATATGGCAGCGGCTCCAGAATTGGCTGATGCTATGCTTGCAGCTAAAACAACTGGTGTTGCTTATGAGACAGTCCGTGATACTCAAGGACAACTCCCACTTCTTGTTCCAATGAGTGAGGTAGCTGGTCGTATGGCAGTCCAAATCGGTGCTCATTTCTTGACGAAACAAGCTGGTGGTTCAGGAGTTCTACTCGGTGGTGTCCCTGGTGTTCCAAAAGGAAAAGTAACCATCATCGGTGGTGGTGTTGTTGGTACACATGCAGCCCGCATTGCGCTAGGTTTGGGAGCTCAAGTAACCATTCTTGATATCAGTGCTAAACGCCTCTCTGTCCTAGAAGATGTCTTTGGTCACCAAATCCAAACCCTCATGTCTAACCCATTTAATATCGAAGCAAGTGTACGTGAAGCAGACGTTGTTATCGGTGCTGTCTTGATTCCTGGTGCCAAAGCTCCAAAATTGGTGACAGATGAAATGGTACAACAAATGCGTCCTGGTTCTGTCATCGTAGACGTTGCTGTTGACCAAGGTGGTGTTATAGCGACAGCTGACCGTGTGACAACTCACGATGAACCAGTCTATGAAAAACACGGTGTTCTTCACTATGCCGTTGCTAACATTCCTGGAGCAGTTGCTCGCACATCTACGATTGCCCTTACTAATGTGACTCTTCCATATATCGAAGCCTTGGCAGGAAAAGGATTTAAGAAAGCTATCCTAGAAGACGCAGGCTTGCTTGAAGGTGTGACAACCTATCAAGGATACCTCACCAGCCAGCCTGTTGCAGAAGGCTTGGAACGTGACTTCACTTCAATCAGTGAACTGGTCTAAAATGATTTACATATTAAAACTACAAAAATAGAATGCTACGTAAAAACTAGCTTCTAAATCTCAAAAACGAGCATTTCCGTTCTTGGAGATGCTCGTTTTCTCATGTCATGGTTTATAATTTAAATTTTGATAGACTCTAGTTTCTAATCAATGTGATCAATATTTGTCAATACTAACCCTTTCAATCAATTCATTAGTTTTCTAAACTAAGTCCATTACTAAATCCAAAAAGAGTACCAATAGTAAAGTAAACTAAATAATTGAGTTATAAATGGCTATTTTCACAAAACTGTTTCATCATCACACCATCTCAGTACATAAACCAATTTTTCATCTATAGCTTTTGTCTTAATCTTGGTCTTTTTTCTTCAATCCAAGAAATGCACCTACGATAAACATTATTCCAGCAATGAATGGTGTAAAACCTTCTCTAACTGTTCCGGTTTTTGGTAATCTATCAGAATTGTTAGTATCCGATTTACTATCGATATTGGTATGTTTATTAGCTATGTTCTCTGGTTCATTAAGATAAACTTCCTTCTTATTTTCAAAGTTTTTATCATTTTTATCAGGAACTGGAGCTTTAACATCCTTAGTTGAATCAGATCTTTGACTTTCATCTAATTGACTATAATTTACTTGTACAGGAACTGTAGTTTTGACATCTTTAGTTGAATCAGATTTGTGTGAATGATTTTCTCTTTGTAAATCCTCCTTTTTGTAATTTTCATCTAATTGACTATGATTTGCTTGCACCTTATCTTTCTTTTTCGATACATCAAAAGTAGGTTTATTTTCCTCCTCCTTTTTCTCCTCTATTTTCTTGAATACAGGTTTTATAAGGGTATCTTTTGATAAATTAAGAACATAGCCAGTGTCTTTTTTACCTTCGATACCAGAAATTTCCCAGCCATCAAATTGATAGCCTTTTTCTAATTCCCCCTTATAGACAGGTAAAATAAAATCTTCTTCCGACACTATCGTTGAACTCATTTCTTTTCCATTTTGAATGGTCACAGTCACCGTATGAGGTTTTAATTCGCTTACCTCTCCCGTATCTTTGTTTAAAATGAATTCTTTTACGGTCGTATTTCTTGCAAAATCTTTTGCAACAATCTTAATATTTAGTGTCTTATCTGTTAGTTGTTTAATATCATCAAATGATTTGTATTCTTTTCCATTTACATAAATATGTTTTTCTTGAATCTCACCATCAAATCCATTATTTCTTTTATCATTGATATTAAAGACTACAGATTTTCCGTCAGCATATTCAATACTAGTATTTCCCTTAGGATCAATGTTTACTTCTGGTTTAACATTATCATATAAAAATTGATAGTGTACTCCAACCGCTTTCGCATTCAAATCGCTATAGCCAGTTTGAAGATAAACATTTCCATCCATATCTGTTACCTTATCTGGGAATCCGTTTGCTTTATAGTCTTTCATTCCCCAGTCCATGATGTCACCGTCTTTAACATTAAGCTTAATGTTAAAATCTCTAGTGTTATCAATGTGTAAATCTCCGTAGATTAAATAATTATCTACAACCGATTCATTAACTCTCAACTCCCAGTTAAAACCACCCTTATCAGAAATCTTACCTTTTAAATAAAATTCTGGATTTCGTACATAAATTTTATTAGATTTAGATGGATTAAAGTAGTTCTTGTCCATTGAAAGGTTTACTGGTTTTGCATCAATAAATAACGTAGAGCCATCTTCTTTTATAGCTTCTACATTGGACTTATCTTCTCCTGTGTACTCTTTACCATCCTTACCAAATAATACAAGTTTAGAAGTATCTGTTACAAGATTTCCATCTTTATCGATTGCCTCCCCTTTATCATTCATTTTAAAGGTAAAGACTTGATACCTTACAATGTTAAAGCCGTCCAAAGCCGACATTAATACTGATTGAGTACTTCTTCCATCTTCAACATTTCTACTATCAGCATAAATTATTTTTTCTGATAGGACTCTTAGATTAGGATTGGCCTTTTGTATTTTTGCTATATCTTCCTTGCTATAGACTCCATTTCCTTCTAACATATCCGTTTTTCCAGGATTATAGGTAGTCACTTTTAGTGCATATCCTTTTCTCAGAATGATATTATCCTTTAATAGATATTGTTGTTTTTCTGAATCAGAATAGATTTTACCAGATTCCATTTCAGTTAAATTGTTTGGTTTGTTCTTTGAAAGATCACCTTCTCCTAATTCTATTACATTCCCATAACTTGATGCATAGGGATATTCTGTTTTAGTTTCCTTATTTTTTTCAGGCATTCTAATCTTCGTTTCAGCTTTTATCTGATCATCATCTTTAACAAAGAATCTCATATCTCCTGCAAAAGCTAATCCATCCACAATATCATTAATATTAGCGTATAAATCAAATGTCATCGTTTTTGAGTGGGAATCATACTTGGTCGTTTTGATTTCTATCGATTTATAGTTATTACCATAATATACCTTGGCATTTTTAGAAACATTACTTATCTTTCCAAGAATTTCAAAGTGTCCATCTTTAGACGGGTTTAGAACACCATAAATTTTTGATTTGATTTCATCAAGTTTTTCAGTTTCATATTCTAAGGCACTACCATCGTCATAAGCAATGATATTTCCCTTATCATCGTATTTATAATCGTATTCTTCTGTTCTCTTACCAGTTTCACTTGTAAAGTCATCAACTTCTCTAAATTTCTTTTTAATGAGTTTCTTCAAGTCTTTGCTTTCAAAATCTCTAATTGTTGAAATAGTTTTATGAATAGTAAAGCTAGATTTTTCTTCGATAGACTCTTCATTGTCTTGATGATTTTCTTCCTCAGTTGTATCTTTTTTAAGACTATCCTCTTTTCTATTTTCTAAATTTTTAAATTTAGATTCGGCAATCTCGCCAAGCTTTTGATATTTAGATGAATCCTGATCAGGATCTACTAGATAATAGGAAATCATCCCCTTTTCATCAGCATGATCAGCAAATTTAATTCTATGAATCTTTGTGAAATTGCTAGAGCCATCTAGTGCAATGACTTCAATGATCTTTCCTCTTAAATCTCCTGCCCCACTAATTTCATAAATGGTATTTCCGTCTTTGTCAAGTTTTCTATTTCTTCCTTGACCCTCACCTGCATAAGTTACTTCAAGATTTTTCTCAACCTCTCCGTCTTCATTAACCAGAGCGGCTCCTGCATACCAAACTTCGTTGGCAATCTCGTCAAATTTTTCAGGATGTTCTTTCTGATCTCTAGCAAATAGGGTTTCATTCTTGTATTGATCTTTTACCTTGTGATAAGTATCCTTTGTAATCAACTTAATTTTTTCAGGATTTGAAAAATCAATTGAAACAATCTTAGGAGCTGTGTTATCAATTTTTACAGGAATATAGGAAACCTGCCATGGGTAATCCTTGGTTAATCTATATTTAAATTTATAGAAATATTGACCTTCTGCAATCGGTTCAAATTGACCTCTTATCCTAGTAGCTGGATCTTGGTTATCCTTGCTCTCTGGTGCATTTTCTTCCCTACCTCTAGGGTTATAAATGAGTCCATCCCACTTCAAGTCACCCCAAACCTTTAGTTTAGAAGATTTGATTCCCTTTGCATCATTTCTCTTAGAGTTTAAAATTCCTTTAATAAAGTGTTCTCTCGAAATGACTTTTAAATCTCTTTGATTTTCTCCCTCTTTATTTGTATTTACTATTGAAATTAATCCTTCTTCTGCACTTCTTAATACAAGTGGAGAAGGTGTTAATCCTCTCTCAAGTTGAGCATCTTGAGGATTTCCATTTGAATCTAAAGGATAAATTTTAGCAATATTAGAACCACTTGATGATGGTGCGTTGATCCCTTCGTTATTGAAAGCAAATAATTCTGGATTTTGATCTAGGGATGTTGTATTTTTATCTTTTCTATTTTGTATAACTCCTGCTGGATTAAATTTATCTATACCATGTTCTCCACCAATTCCCTTATTTAAGGTTCCTGGAATTTTTGGTTTACCATCATCATCATAACCTTCCATTGTTTTTGATTTTGAACCTTCTTCCCAGGCCCATTTATCAAGGATTGGTTCGTGGTTCCAATTCCCAGCAAATCCCATTAGAGGCATCGATAAAGAAGGTTGGAAGTTTATTTTCTTCCCGTTAGAGTTTAGAGCTTCCATTTCTTCCAAAGACTCAAAATGAATAAATGATTCTACAAATTTATTTTTGTTTTTAGCCTCCCCAACATTTATAACCGCATTTAAATCAAAGCTAGAATTTGGGCCTATAGTGAAAGTGTCATGCTCAAATGTGATATTTGCTCCTTTGACTTTTTCTGGGTGGATTTCTGGAACAATTTGCTTCCCATCTGGAGATTTTTCATCTTTGTATGTTTCATCCAGTTTTAGTCTATCAGTTAGAGCATCTGTAGTTACTGCTGATGCTGAAACTTTAAAGGTTAAAGGTCTGTTTGATGTATTGTGAAGCTTAATTGTAAAGTATTTTTTATCTCCTTTTATTTCTTTAAGAGAAATAGAACCATAAGAGTTTACCAAACCTTTAGAATCCGTGTTTTTAAAAGTAGCTACAACTTCATTTCTCAAAGCATTAGCAACATTAATTAAGCCTGCTCCCTGTTGTCTAGGTGATGCAAAGTATTGACTTTTTTCTTTCCAAGACGTTGCATCCATCATAGGCCGTGCAGTATTTTGTAGGGCTATTTTTGTAAGACTTGTAAGGTCTATTTTGTCATCTCCCTTAAGATTTTTCAAGGCAGGTCTTTCAAGCATTTCCTTTAACTTTGGTCTAATCAAAACAGTAGAAGCTGCCACGATTGGAGTTGCCATACTAGTCCCTGACATATAACCATAAGTTGATTTCCCATTAATGACATTGAGAGTGGATTTAATATTTTTACCTGGTGCTGAGACATCAGGCTTTAAAAGTAAATCTGTTCTCGGTCCCCAAGATGTGGATCCTGCTGGAACTATGACATCTTCTTTATACAATTCTTTGTCTGTGTCAGGTGCAAACTTAAAGTCAATCTCTTTTTCGTCACCTACATTCGGTTTATTAGAATTATAGCTGGCCATATCAATTGGATAGTATTGCTCCAATTTATCTTTGAAATCTTCTTTATTATTCCTTTTAACTTCAGTTTTTTTATCAGGATTAATCATGTTCCATAGCTTTACACCATCATCTCCTGAAATTGAAAATACTTGACTTTTAGTCCCTTCATCCGCTTCATATCCCATGGCTGGAAGCTCTGTCCAATTATCTCTATTGTAGTAATTGACAGTATTTACAACCATAATGGCGCGTGCGCCCTTATCCGTTGCTCTTTTAAAAGCATCTTTTAAATCCTTGGTATAAATTCGATCCATTACTGCAATTTTGCCCTTAAGATCCAATCCTATCAAATCTTGATCTTGACCTTTGCCTATATATACAAAGTTTAATTTACTAGGAGCTTTTGAACCGTCTTCATTTGTTGTGATTTTATTCTTATCGAAAAAGGCCCCTATATTTCTGTATTTAAAATTTTCTCCACCTATGTTGACTTTATCAAACTCAACTGTCTGATTTTTAGCAGAAGCGACCGCTATCGCATCTTCATGTGCTGCAGTTCGCGTTACATTTCCAGTGTCGGTCATTTTCAGATTATTATTTGCCACTAAATCCCATGAAGAACTTGAAGCAGAAGTCGCATAGTTACCCGTAGCTACAACCATTGGAATGCCTGCTTTTCTTAACGCTCTAATAGCTTCCCAATATTTCTCACCTACAAGACCTGTTCCTGTAAAGCCAGATGATACCGAAACAACATCGACATTGTGTTTGATCGAATCTTCAATAGCATGAAACATTGTTTCATCACCTGCGAACCCAGATCCTGCGTCAGAGTACATTTTATAAGAGAAGATCTGTGCATTAGGAGCAATTCCATCTATTCCATTAAAGTTTTTAATATCTTTTTCAGTATCATTTCCTGCAAGAATCCCTGCAATATGCATCCCATGTGGATCAAAATAATCGCTTCCATCATCAGCTTTTTCTACAGTGATTTTACCACCATTATAATAATTGAACGCATGAGGGATTTTATCACTCAACCAGAAATTTTTATCAGTACCTTTTAAGTCTTCTTTTTTAAATTTCATTGAGTCTTTAGCGTCATCATCAATCCTCATGGCCTTATGCCTATAATCTGTCCCCGTATCGATATTTGAAATGACCATACCTCTACCATCAAAATTTTTACCAAATGGAGCATTGATAGACTTTAGGTAATCAATTGCCTCTTCAACTCCAATTTCCTTTCTAGCATGATTCATCATTGGCTGGACTTTTTGTGATCGTTCAACCGATGAGATACCCTCTATTAGTTTAATTTTGTCCAGATTATCTGGAGTTGTTTCTATTGCAACACCATTAAAAACCGTATCATAAGTATATAAAACTTTTGTATCCTTAAGATTGGATAATTCCTTGATTGCTTTTTCTCCAGATTCTTTATCTTTAAATTCAGCAATATAGACAAGTTTATCCTCTTTTTTGGGACTTTCTGGGTCTTTACTTGCAGACGAGTCCGCTTTATCTTCTTGGGATTGATTGGAATCTTCTTGGGATTGATTGGAATCTTCTTTGATTTTTTCTTCATTGCTAGTTTTGTTATCTATCACAGATTCTTTACTAACAACTTCTTTTTCCTCAATAACCGTTGTTTTCTTCTCTTCAGTATCCTTTGAAGTTTCTATAGCATTATGAATATCTTCAAGTTTTTCTTTGTTTTCTTTTTGTTTACCTACTACTGTTTCTTTATCAGATATTTTTAAAGAATCTTCAGAACTAGGTGTATCTGCTAAAACTACCTCATTAGGGACATATGCTGCTAAAATAACTGCAGCTGTGGTTAATGACAATACTGTACTTTTTTTCATTTTAATTCCTTACATATTTATTTAACTTCCAATAGATAGAAAACTTTAACTTTGCTAGCCTTTGTTATAAAAAGTTTTACTAAGTATTATCTAGGAAATAGAGTAGTGCATTTATATATAATTGTTAACTCTCTGAAAATAGTATATCAATTAAAAAAATTTAAGTCAAGAAAAATTAATACGGGTTAATTTTTTTATTAACGTATGTTAATTTCATAAAGTCCAAAGCTTTCGTGTTTAACTGGAATACATTATAAGCACATTCACACCATCAAGAATAGTAGGAATGAAGTTGAACCACTAAAATCATTTAAGTTTGGAAGTAAATCATTCCTACGATATTCCATCAACTCACGAAGCGAGAATGATTAGCCTATTTGTTGACAATATCTCTAGTCAAGTATTACTGAAATAGACCTCTCACACTGGTCGCCCTGCCTTTCGTCCAACCATGCTCATGAAGATGACCATATTCGCTTATGGTCGTCAAGTGTTCTTTGGACGTAAAATCGTTCAATTGAACGAAGAAATCATTCCCATGAAATGGTTGAGCCACGATACCAATGTTAGCTATAAAACGATTAATAATTTCCGCTCCAGTAAACATGCCAACAACCTAATCAAAATTGACTAAAAAGTACTAAACGAGCACAGATAATCCAATGAACTGGGAATATCTTGAGGTCACGGACCAGTTTATAAAGCCCGATGGCCTATTTTATTCCTTTAAGAACTGCTCTAGTCGAACTGACAAGTATGGGCTTCAACGTGATTTCAAGATTTATGAGGCGGATAAAGTTCAAGACACTCCAGAGTTAGAACAGTTGGTTAAAACAGATAGTGGAAATCAGAAACAAATCCATTATAATCCAACTTGGAATTACTTTAAGGAACTCCTTACGCAAACATTACATAGTGAAGAAGGCTCTCAAATTTATGCCAAACGGAAAATTGATGTAGAACCCGTTTTTGGTAGTTTTCGGCGTGCACAGAGTGCATATCAGAGGTAAACAAGCTGTCGCAACAGAGATAGCATTCATCTTCATGAGCATGAATCTCACCAAATTGGCAAAGAATCTAGCATCTAAAACGTTCACCTATTCAAAAACCACACAGTGTTTCTTTCAGCTTGATTGTATTCAAGACTGAAATCACTGTGTGGTTTTATTTAGAAGCTAGTTTTTGCCTAGGTCCTTTTTCCTTATTCTGTTTCTTCTTGATTTTCTTCAGCTTTGACAGGTCGAGGTTCATAGGCTCTGATAATTTGAGCGACAACTGGGTGGCGAACCACATCCTTGGCTGAGAAATGAACAAAGTCAATTTGGTGAATGTTCTTAAGTTTTTCTTGAGCATCAATCAAACCTGACTTTACATTACGCGGTAGGTCAATCTGGCTAATATCCCCATTGACAATCATCTTAGAATTAAATCCAAGACGGGTCAAGAACATCTTCATCTGCATGATGGTCGTATTTTGCGCCTCATCGAGAATGACAAAGGCATCATCCAAGGTACGCCCACGCATATAGGCTAGAGGAGCAATTTCAATAATTTCACGTTCCATGAGACGGGTTGTTTGATCCTTCCCAAGAATCTGGTACAAGGCGTCATAAACTGGTCGTAAATAAGGATCGACCTTTTCCTTGAGATCACCTGGAAGAAATCCCAAGCTCTCCCCTGCTTCTACCGCAGGACGTGTCAAAATGATACGCTTGACTTGCCCACGCTTGAGAGCTGTTACGGCCAAAGTCACTGCTAAGAAGGTCTTACCTGTTCCTGCCGGCCCAATTCCAAAGGTCACATCGTGTTGCTTGACACTATCCACATAAAGCTTTTGACCCAAAGTTTTAACACGGATAGGCTTGCCTGTATTATCCTTAATAATCTCTTCTTCATAGAGGGCAACAAATTTATCGATTTCATTATTCTTAACCATGGTAATGGCTGTCACCACATCCGGAGTTCCAACAGTCATTCCACGATTAACCAAGACCATTAAGGCTTGGATAACTTGACGGGCTTCTTCACAGGCAACTTCTTCTCCCAAAATCTGGACAATCTCCGTACGGGCATGGATCACCACATCAAGCTCTTCTTCCATCAAACGAAGATGGCGCTCATTGGAACCAAAAAGATGAAATAGGTCATCTGGATGACTCAGTTGAATATCTATTGAATGTTCCTTCAAACAAAGAACCTCTCTAATTCTCTTATTTCGTTTTATTATTTTTGTTTTCTTTTAAGTATGAAATAACTTTCAAAAATCCTATCACTCTGACAATTCGTAATGGTAAACGATACTTGCCAAAATAAGTAAAATCCTCATAAAAGATAACTGAATGACTATATTATAGCAAAGAGGCTGAGAAATTACTATCCCCAACCCCATCTGGTAGCCTTAATGTTCTAAATATTCCTGCCAGATAGAATCAAAATCTCCTAGGTTAAAAGAGAAGCTAGCATGTTCCTCTAAAAAACGACTCACTTGATCGAAATCATCTGTATGTTTCGGAAAGGCGGATTCCTCAAAGGCAAGATCCGCTAAAATTGCTTTGGGACTATTGCTTTTAGGGTTTCGCTCGGTCATCAGCCAAGTATAAAATGATTTTCTCATAAGCCTCCCTAAATTAATTCAGTACCAAACTGGTCTTGTTTAATTTTTCCAGCTTTCATTAAACCACCGAGTGCTTTTTTAAACTGACCTTTCGAGATACCAAAAGTTGCTTTAATGTCATCTGGTGAAGATTTATCATTTAAGGTCATAAATCCACCATTACTTTCCAAGTAAGTCAAGATCATCTGTGCATCGTTTTCCAACATCTCAAAAGAGCGAGGTTTAAGTGAAAGATTAAGTGTGCGGTCCACCTCACGGAAGCCAATAACACGTACATCTAACACTTGCCCCAAACGAGGTTCTGCATAACGCTCACTTGGATGGATGAAGCCCAGCATATTATTTTCCGGTAAATAGACAAAGGTTCCTGATAGCTTAAGACGGTAAACAATGGCTGGCCAATTTTGATTCTGCATGTTATTGTAGGCAGGACGAGCCAATCGTTGGAAGTCTTCCTGATAAGCTAAGATTCCCCAGATACGGTCTTTCTTGTCTACTTCAAGACGAATGTATAGGCGATCGCCTTTCTTTGGCCAGAGTTCTTTAAGTTCAGAGAGAATATCTAGTGACACAACGATTTCCTTGTCTGGTAATCCTGTATCAACAAAAACCCCAAGGTCCTTACGAACCTCTGTTACCGTTCCCCAACCAAATTGGTCCTGAGTTGCAGTGACCTCTATAGTTGTCAAACGTAGTTTTTGCTTCATGTCTGTATAAGCAAAACCTTTGACCGTATCACCAACTGTATGGTGACCTTCTTCTTTAGCTAGAGCATATGTTTGACCATCCTTTTGAACAAAGTAAAAACGGTCATTTTCATCGATGATGAGTCCAACGATAAAACTTGCAAGATTTGTATTCATATTTCCTTCTTTCGAATAAAACTCAGCCAGCAATGCCAACTGAGTTTTTCTGTTTATTTCTTAGACTTCCAAGATTTCTTTTTCTTTATTGGCAGTCATTTCGTCGATGTGTTTTACAGCATCGTCTGTTGCTTTTTGAATATCTTTTTCAAGAGTCTTCAATTCGTCTTCAGTGATTTCTTTAGCTTTTTCTTGTTTCTTAGCCTCGTCCATAGCGTCACGACGGATATTACGGATAGCAACTTTAGCATTCTCACCAACTTTTTTCACTTCTTTAGCAAGATCACGACGAGTTTCTTCTGTGAGAGCTGGGATTACCAAGCGAATAACAGAACCATCGTTAGCTGGTGTGATACCTAGGTCTGAAGCATTCAAAGCACGTTCGATATCTTTCAAAGATGATTTGTCAAATGGTGTTACCAACAAAACACGCGCTTCTGGGATTGTGATAGAAGCAATTTGGTTAAGTGGTGTTTCAACACCATAGTACTCAACGTGGATGCGGTCAAGCAAGCTAGCATTAGCACGGCCAGCACGAATACTTCCAAACTCACGAGCAAGTGAGTGGTGAGATTGGGTCATTCTCTCTTTTGCTTTTTCTACGATTGCGTTTGCCATAATGATTTCTTATTCCTTTTCTTCGATATTATTTGAAACTGTAGTTCCGATATTTTCACCAAATACAACACGTTTAATATTTCCTGGTTGGTTCATGTTGAAAACTACCAAGTCAATATCATTATCCATTGAAAGTGTAGAAGCTGTTGAGTCCATGATACGAAGCCCTTTGTTAATGACATCACGGTGAGTCAATTCTTCAAATTTAACGGCTGTCTTATCTTTTTTAGGATCAGCATTGTAGACACCATCAACCCCATTCTTAGCCATCAAGATAGCGTCCGCTTCAATTTCAGCTGCACGAAGGGCTGCTGTTGTATCTGTTGAGAAGTATGGTGAACCAATTCCCGCACCAAAGATAACAATGCGTCCTTTTTCAAGATGACGAAGGGCACGACCACGAACGTAAGGTTCTGCTACTTGTTGCATGGCAATGGCTGTTTGAACACGTGTATCCACACCAACTTGTTGCAATGAATCTGCCATCACAAGAGCATTCATAACGGTTCCAAGCATTCCTGTATAGTCTGCTTGTACACGATCCATTCCAGCTTCTGCAGCAGGTTCTCCACGCCAGAGATTTCCTCCTCCGATTACGAGAGCAATCTCAATTCCTAAGTTATGTACTTCTTGAATTTCTTGAGCCATTGCTTGAACAGTTTTGATATCAATTCCGACACCACGCTCGCCAGCAAGGGCCTCACCTGATAACTTAATCAAAATACGTTTATATTTGGGTTCCACCTGACTTCGCTCCTTTATTTTATTCAAACTATTTTATCACATTTTTTGAGAATTTTATAGTCTCATGAGTTATTCTTTTGAAAATTTTAAACGGATAAAAAGTTTTCCAAATCAGCCAAGGCACGCTCTGCAATTTTTTCATAACGAGCCTTCTTATCACGAATGCGGTCGCCTTCCAATTCCTTGATAATTCCGAAATTGACGTTCATTGGTTGGAAATGTTTGCTGTCAGCATGTGTGATGTAATGAGCTAGACTGCCAATTGCCGTTGTCTCTGGGAAAATAGCCTCGCTTTCGCCCTTGAAAAGACGAGCTGCGTTAATACCAGCTACTAATCCTGATGCCGCTGACTCAACATAGCCTTCCACACCCGTCATCTGACCAGCAAAGAAAAGATTTGGTTGCTTCTTAGAACGATAAGTTTGCTCAAGAAGATTTGGTGAATCCATATAAGAATTGCGGTGCATAACACCATAGCGAACAAACTCCGCATTTTCAAGACCTGGAATCATTTGGAAAACACGTTTTTGTTCTCCCCATTTGAGGTGGGTTTGGAATCCAACGATATTATAAAGGCTTCCAGCAGCATTGTCCTGACGTAATTGGACTACTGCGTAAGGTGTTTTAAAGTCACCATCACGTGGTCCTTTATAGTCATCTGGATACTCTAGACCAACTGGTTTCATTGGGCCATAGAGCATGGTTTTGATACCCCGTTTAGCCATGACCTCGATTGGCATACAGCCTTCAAAGTATTTTTCTTTTTCAAAAGAATTGAGCGGCGCTTCTTCCGCATTTACCAAGGCTTCATGGAAATCCATAAATTCTTGCTTGGTCATAGGAGCATTGAGGTAGGCCGCTTCTCCCTTGTCATAACGAGATTTGAGATAAACCTTGTTCATATCAATCGTATTAACATCCACAATAGGCGCTGCAGCATCGTAGAAATAAAAACCATCACCTCCATTAAGAGCATGAATTTTCTCAGCAAGTGCATCGCTAGTCAAAGGTCCAGTCGCAACAACTGTAATAGCATCTGTCGGCAATTCTGTAATTTCGTCACGAACGACCTCAATCAAGGGATGATTGGCAATTTTTTCAGTGACCATTTGAGAAAAACCATCACGGTCAACCGCGAGAGCACCACCAGCAGGAACACGTGTTGCTTCTGCCGATTCCAAGATAAGAGAACCTAGGCGACGCATTTCTTCTTTGAGGAGGCCTACAGCATTTGTAAGAGCATCTCCACGCAAGGAATTAGAACACACTAATTCTGCAAAATTGTCAGTTTTGTGTTGCGGTGTTGACTTGACACCACGCATTTCATAAAGTTTAACTGGAATACCACGCTCTGCAATTTGGTAGGCTGCCTCTGAACCTGCCAATCCAGCACCGATAACATTGATATAAGATTGAGACACGACACTAATACCTCTTTGGGTGAAACTTAAGTTCATTACAGAACAAGTCACTAGATTGTTTGACACCCACAAATCTTTCTATTTTTTTCTTCTTCTAGTATAACAAAAAAAGGGAAGAAGGCAAACTTCCCTGTCTAGTCATTGGATTGATTATCTTCCCATTCGTGGTAGGCTGCGTAAAGCTGGCTTTTATTCCACTGGTACATTTTCGCTACTTCTTTAATAGCCTGATTTTTCTTAATACCTTGCTGGATACGCTCTTGAATTTCAGAAAATAAATCCTCTTCATCCTTATCCTCTACATCCTGACTAGCACCTTCTACAATGATAAGGCATTCGCCTTTAAGAGGTGTTTCAGAAATACTTTCTAATAATTCAGTAATAGTTCCACGCTGATATTCTTCAAAGATTTTAGTCAATTCTCTGACCAAAACCACCGAGCGATCACCGTAGACTTCTAGCATATTTTCTAGCGTATCCGCCACACGGTGAGGTGATTCATAGAAAATCTGGGTCTCTGGATAAGCTTTTTTCGCTTCGAAAAATTGCTTTTGTTGGCCTGACTTTCGTGGTAGAAAACCATAAAAGATGTGGGGTTGTGGTGCCAAGCCGCTGGCAATCAAGGCAGAAATTCCTGCACTAGCTCCTGGAACCGTGACAACTGCGATATCTTCTTCAATGGCAGCCTTGACCAAATCATGCCCCGGGTCAGAAATACTAGGCATCCCTGCATCAGATACTTGGGCAAGATTTTGACCTTGCTTCAACAACTCAATCAAATCAGGAATTTTTTCCTTGGCATTATGCTCGTGAAAACTGATTTGTTTGGTTGAAATTTCAAAATGCTTGAGCAAAAGTCCAGTATTACGAGTATCTTCTGCCGCAATCCAGTCAACCTCCTTCAAGGTCTGAATAGCGCGAAAAGTCATATCATCTAGATTACCGATTGGCGTTGCTACTAGATAAAGCTTGCCATAGGGAGATTGTCCCTTAAAACTCTTTTGAATCTGCATACTTACTCCCTAAATAACAACTCATCACAGAACATACATTCTGCATCTTGCTCTCGACGTTGACCATAAAAGTCACGGCAAACATGAAAACCGTCCTCATAAATGCGACGGACATTTTCCCTTACATGTTTCGTTTTTGCTGGAGCAGTCTCCTCAACCTCTCCCAAACGTTCTCTCAGTTTATCATTTTCTAATCGAAGAGCTGTATTTTCCTCTACCAAACTCTTGAGATTTTTCTTGATAGCTTCGACGTCTGCCAAGGTTACCAACAATTGCTGTGAAAAGTCATCTAAAGCATCAAATAATTCTTTTTTATTCATTACAGCCCTTTCTATAATCTATCTTCACTTTAATTTTTTTGTAAAACCAGGTATTCCAAAGCGTTTTGAAAGCTAACATTGGCCCGCCACATTTTCCGAGTTTGGACGAGATTTTTCAAGATGTTCCGCGCAGAAACATTGAGAACCTCCTGGCCAGCTAATACCTCTAAAATCCTGAGCACTTGATCTTGCTTTTCTTTTTCATCAGCCAAACTCGTTAATTTTGCAACTTGCAAGTAAGATTCCTTTTTTGAGGCTAAAAGCCAAGAAAAGAGGCGTTCACTTTCATCTACTAGTGTCCAAAATCCTGCTTGATGGACAAGCTTATCAGCCTCTACCTGCGATTGACTAAACTGAGCTAATAGCTTGGCTTTATTTTTTACTAAACCAGCCTCTTCAAGCTGTGACATTAAACTAGAGACATGCTTCTTAAATTGGAAAATCTGTGTCCGACTTCGAATCGTTGGTAACATCTGTTCCTCATCATCAGTCAAAAAGAATATGTAGATTTCGCTCTGTGGTTCTTCAATAACCTTTAAAAGAGAATTTGCAGCGTTCACATGCATTTTTTCTGCTTGTTCGATAATAAAGACCTGCCGTTGGTTTTCAATACCAGACTGGGCAAATTGTCCAACTAATTCTCGGATACGCTCCGTCTTAATGACTTGATTCAAAGGTTTAATTATAGTCACATCAGGAAGCTCTTCCTGCTCGATCAATTTACAATTCCGACATTTTTCACAAGGAAAAATACCAGTTTTCTCACTACAAAAGAGACTTTTAGACAAGAAAAGGGCCATCTCTAAACTTCCAAAATTACCTGAAAAGAGATAGGCGTGATTGAGCTGCCCTTGCTCTAAGATATGAACAAATCGTTCAAATTGTAAAGGTTGACAAGCTCTTAATTGCTCTTGTTTCATCTCCTTAATCCCATCCTGTCAAAAAGTAGCTGCTGCGTGTTCGCAATCACTTGATCAAGTGGTAGGCTAGCATCAATTTTTACAATGCGGTCTGCTTCCTTTTCCAAAAGAGATAGATAACCCTGACGGACTTTTCGATGTAGATCCAGACCTTCCATGTCCAAACGATTGATCTCCCGATCACTGTTGGCAGCAATACGTGCCAGTCCCTCTTCGACCTCAATATCAAAATAAAGAGTCAAATCAGGTTTCAGTCCATCAGTCGCAAACTCATTAAGCCAATCAATCGCTTCTATATCTAAACCACGGCCAAATCCCTGATAGGCAACTGAACTGTCAATAAAGCGGTCCATAATAACCAGTTTTCCAGCTGCAAGTGCTGGTAAGACCTTTTCCACCAAGTGTTGTCGACGACTGGCAATATAGAGGAGAAGCTCCGTCTTAGGATCCATTTCAGTATGACTAGGATCTAGAATCACTTCACGAATCTTCTCTCCAATCAAAACCCCGCCTGGTTCACGAGTGCTTAAAACTTCTATTCCCTTATCCTCTAATATAGGGATTATGGCTTCAAGAACGCTTGTTTTCCCCGCTCCCTCTGGTCCCTCAAGAGAGACTAAAAATCCTTTTGACATGTCTGACTCATTTCTATTTTTCTCTCTTCTATTCTATCAAAAAAATAGGGATTTGTGAAAAGCTTTTTTCATTTCGCTCTTTGTAATAAAAAAGAGGTTGAGTTTTAACTCTCACCTCTTATTTGCCTAATTCTTGAGTTCTTTTGTAGGCTTGGTTGACAGCGTCCATAACGGTTCCTCTAAAAGCATGTTCTTCTAGACTTGCTACACCAGCAATGGTCGAACCACCTGGGCTACAAACTTGATCTTTCAAGACTCCAGGATGTTGCTGACTTTCTAGTACCATTTGACCTGCACCAACTACTGTTTGAGCCGCCATTTTCAGAGCCATTTCTCTTGGCAATCCTGTCTGAACTCCTGCATCCGCCAATGCTTCGATAAAAAGATAGACAAAGGCAGGCCCACAACCTGCAAGCCCTGTCGCAGCATCTATTAAACCATCACTTATTTCAACTAACTGGCCAGCCTTGGATAAAAGTTGACAAAAAAGTTCATTGTCTTCTGGATTACAATTTGCAGACAAGGCATAGCTAATCACTCCTCGACCAATAGCAACAGGTGTATTAGGCATGATGCGAATAATCCGGTGCTGACTTGGAAGAAGACTAGCGAGTTTTTCCAAGGTCAAACCAGCGGCCATAGAAATCAAAAGAAGACTTTCTCGTTTCTCAAGGATGGTCTGATATTGAGTAAGTAGTTCAGAGAATTGAGCTGGCTTCACTCCAAGAAAAATCACATCTGCTTCTGCAAAGATTTCGTCATTGCTAGAAGCCAGACCACCGAAGTTGGTAATAAAAGCATCCACCTTGGCTTGACTACGATTGGCAAGGAAAATCTGATGACCAGTTTTTGCTTGCAAGACAGCTTTAGCTAAGCTGGAACCCATATTCCCCAAGCCGATAAATCCAATCTTCATCTCTTACTCCCTTATCTGTCCATCACCAGTAACTACATATTTGTAGCTGGTCAATTCCTTCAAGCCCATTGGACCACGCGCATGTAGTTTCTGAGTAGAAATCCCCATTTCACAACCAAGACCAAATTGGCCTCCATCTGTGAAACGAGTTGAGGCATTGACATAAACCGCTGCAGAGTCTACTTGATCTGTAAAGTAAGTTGCAGCCTCAGCATTTTCTGTCACAATGGCGTCCGAATGATGGGTACTGTGGGCTTCAATATGCTCAACCGCTTCTTCTAAACTACTCACGACCTTAACCGCTAGGATATAGTCTAAAAACTCGGTGTCAAAGTCTTGGGCTTCAGCTGCTTGACCTGAAACAAACTGGCTTGCTTTGCTATCCAAGCGGAATTGAATTGGTTCCAACCCAGCTTCTTTTCGATCGGCAACCAGAACTTGCTCCAAGCGAGGAAGGAAGCTTGCTACCTTGTCTTCATGAACAAGTAGAACCTCCATGGCATTGCAAACAGAGGGACGACTAGTTTTAGCATTGTTGATGATAGACAGAGCCTTGTCTTCGTCTGCATCCTTATCCACATAGACATGGACAATCCCAGTCCCTGTCTCGATAACTGGCACAATAGCATTCTCAACGACAGCATCGATCAAGCCAGCCCCTCCACGAGGAATAAGAAGATCTAGATAGCCCTTGGCCTTCATCATGGCATAACTACTTTCACGGCTAGTATCTTCTACTAATTGAATGACATCTGGATGAATAGTGGTTGTCTCCAAGCCTTTTTTCAAGGCTGTGACAATAGCATGGGCAGTTTGGTAGGCATCCTTACCACTACGTAGGACCACAGCATTTCCACTCTTAAGAGCCAAAGCAGCTGCGTCAGACGTCACATTTGGACGGCTTTCATAGATAATACCGATAACACCCATGGCCACACGTTTTTTGGTGATAACCAAACCATTTTCAAGATGATTGGTTTCTAAAACTTCACCGATTGGATCTGGTAAAGCAACCACATCAAGAATGCCTGTTGCCATCGCTTGGATACGACTTGCATCCAAATAAAGACGATCGAGCATAACATCTGATATTTTCCCCTTAGCTGCTTCCATATCTCGAGCATTAGCTGATAAAATCTCTTCAGTAGCTGCTAATAAACTTTCAGCCATAGCTAGCAAGGCTTGGTTTTTCACCTCTTCACTAGCTGTGTTAATTGATTTTTTAACAGCTTGTACCAGTTCAAATTGTTCTTGTGTACTTACCATAGTTTACCTCTAAAATTCTGTAAAGAGTAGTTGGATTTCAGGAGTAATGGAAATCCAGTCATCACGGTGAATCAAGACACCCTTGGCTTTTTGAGAACGCAACATATCCTCCAAAGCAGATGCACCAAATTGCACACGCCCTTTTCCAAGTGATTTTCCACTTTCCTTGTCAAATACTGTCACGATATCACCGTAAGAAAAGGCGCCTTCTGCTTCAACGATACCAGATAAGAGAAGACTCTTTCCATGTTGAGAGAGAGCTTCTGCAGCCCCTTTATCAACCCAAATAGAACCTTGACTCTGAGCATAAAAGGCCAGCCATTGTTTTTGGGTACGAAGTCCCTTCTCTTGCGCAGCAAAGTAGGAACCATCCTTGGTCTTCTCTGCTGCCTCTATCATAGCATCAGCTTTCAAGGATGAACAAATATAAACAGGTACTCCTGACTCTGTCGCAATGGTCGCTGCCTTTATCTTAGTCAGCATACCTCCAGTTCCATTAGATGAACCTGCTTCGCCAGCCATATCGATAATTTCACGATTGATGGTCTCGATTCGCTCCAAGCGTTTAGCTCTTGGATCCGAGTTAGGATTACCAGTATAAAGACCGTCTACATCTGTTAAGAGAACCAAAAGATCTGCCTGCACCATTGCAGCTACCTGAGCACTGAGCGTATCATTATCCCCGACCTTGAGCTCATCAATAACGACACTGTCATTTTCATTGATAATAGGAATTGCACCACGATTAAGAAGGACTGATAAAGCTTGATGGGCATTTTTATAACGTCGCTTATCGACAAAATCATCCTGAGTTAGCAAGATTTGCGCTGAAACAATCTGTCTTAAGAGCAAATTTGTTGTATATTCTTCCAGAAGCAATCCTTGACCAACCGCCGCTGAAGCCTGCTTATCCGCAATCTTTGTCGGTCGTTTCTTAAATCCCAAGGCTCCAAAACCTGCCGCAATAGCCCCCGAAGATACTAAAATCAGCTCATGACCAGCTTCATGTAGCATTGCAAGCTGCTGTGTAATTGCTTTTACTTTACTGCGAGATAAACTTCCATCTTTATGAGTCAAAGATGAAGTCCCCACTTTAAATACGATACGCTTGTACTTCATATTTCTCTCCAAATTTAATATTTAACCATTTTACCATGATTTTATGAAATTGTAAAAAAGGAACTCTCTCACTTTTGATCGAAAAAAAAGAACCTTGCAAAGCAAGATTCTTTTAGTGTCTGACTTAAATAATTGTTCTTCTGGGAACTAAATCGAATTAAGCTTCGATTTCTGTAACCATACCTGAACCAACAGTACGTCCACCCTCACGGATAGAGAATGTAGTACCTTGTTCTACGGCGATTGGGTGGATCAACTCAACGTCGATTGTCACGTTATCACCTGGCATTACCATTTCAGTACCTGCTGGAAGTTCGATTGAACCTGTAACGTCAGTAGTACGGAAGTAGAATTGTGGGCGGTAGTTGTTGAAGAATGGAGTGTGACGTCCTCCTTCTTCTTTAGTAAGGATGTAAACTTCACCTTTGAATTTAGTGTGTGGGTTGATTGAACCTGGTTTAGCGATAACTTGTCCACGTTCGATTTCATCACGTTGAACACCACGAAGAAGGACACCTACGTTATCTCCTGCAAGACCTTCGTCAAGTTGTTTACGGAACATTTCAACACCAGTAACAACTGCTTTTTTAGTTTCTTCTTTGATACCAACGATTTCGATTTCGTCGTTGACACGAACAGTACCACGGTCGATACGTCCTGAAGCAACTGTACCACGTCCAGTGATTGAGAATACGTCTTCGACTGGAAGAAGCAATGGTTTGTCAGTGTCACGTTCTGGTTCTGGAATGTACTCATCAACAGTGTTCATCAATTCCATGATGATATCTTCGTATTTAGAGTCACCTTCAAGAGCTTTAAGAGCTGAACCTTGGATAACTGGAAGATCGTCACCTGGGAAGTCGTATTCTGAAAGAAGGTCACGGATTTCCATTTCAACCAATTCAAGCAATTCTTCGTCGTCAACCAAGTCGATCTTGTTCATGAAGACGATAAGGTGTTTAACTCCAACCTGACGTGAAAGAAGGATGTGCTCACGAGTTTGTGGCATTGGTCCGTCAGTTGAAGCTACTACAAGGATAGCTCCGTCCATTTGAGCGGCACCAGTGATCATGTTTTTAACGTAGTCCGCGTGTCCTGGAGCGTCGATGTGAGCGTAGTGACGTTTTTCAGTTTCGTACTCAACGTGCGCAGTGTTGATTGTGATACCGCGTTCGCGTTCTTCTGGAGCAGCATCGATAGACGCATAGTCTTTAGGTTGGTTAACTGCTGAAGGCAAGCGACGTGCCAAAACAGTTGTGATAGCTGCAGTTAGGGTAGTTTTACCGTGGTCAACGTGTCCGATAGTACCAATGTTAACGTGTGGTTTACTACGATCGTATTTTTCTTTTGCCATTTGAGTAAAAGCCTCCAATAAAATATATTTTATAGATAGACAGTAGGCAATACAGTCTAACTTTCCTTACTATTTTATCAAATTTCAGCTAAATTGCAAGTGTTTTACAAAGTTTTTGTGAATTATTCTTATTCTTGCTCTACTTCCTCTACCAATTTATTTAAAATATCTATAAATAGGCTTATTTTAGCAAAAAGCGATAGACCATAAATCAATAACCCAAGTCTGAATTGCCTATTTCCAACCTCGAAAGACTTCAATCATTCAGTTGTTTATAAAAAATTATGTATAGAAAAATTAAAGTTTTATCATAAGAGATTTGAGAGTTTAAAACCAATAAAAAGTTTAATCAACTACAGCGCCAAAGATACAATGATAAAAAAAGATATCGGAATCTTTTATCCCGACATCTTTATTCTGATTGATGTTTTTTGACTTCTTGTGCTTCCTTATGATTTTCATACAGTCGCGCTAAGAATTTAGCAATCTCTTTTAAAATGGAGTAGGTTGGAACAGCAACAATCATCCCAATCACACCATAAATATTACTTGATAATAAAAGCAAGACTAAAATAGTAATCGGGTGAACCTTCATAACCCCACCCACAATACGTGGATATAAAATATTTCCATCAACTTGCTGAATAATCAACATATAAATGACAGCAATAATCATTTTATGAGGATCGGTGAAGAGATTTGAGATGATCATTGGAATCAAGCCAATGCTTGGTCCTACATACGGAATCAAATTAGCCAATCCAGAAAAAATGGCGAAGACCAAGGCGTATCTTAGACCAATCACACTATAACCAATAAAAGCTAAACATCCAATAATAACTGCATCTATAGACACTCCACTAATGTAACGAGAAATAGTTGTATTTAGGTTTGTCAATAAACCAGATATGTTCAATTTATCTCGTTTTAATACAGTTCTTTCTAGCATGGGTAAAAATTTATGCCCATCAAGTAAGAAGTAAATCAAGAAAACTGGTGTCATGATGATAATCAATACAGTGCTTACGAGTGCAGATAGAACACTTCCAACACTATTTGTCACACTGTTCAAGATATTTTGCAAAATATCAACATAAGAGAGGTTCAGTTGCTGAATAGTTTGTTGGATATCTAGATTTTGCAGGGCTGGATGTTTTGATAACTCAATGACTAAATCTTGAAGACGACCGTAAATGTTTTGACTCGAGTAAATTAAGCTACTTAACTGATTAATCAAAATCGGCAGCAGATAAACAAAACTAAGTACGAGTGCACAAACTAAGGCACAAAGGGTTAACAAAATCCCAATGATTCGATTGATTTTGCATTCCTTCTCTAAAAAGATAACAATTGGGTTGGTTAGATAATACAAAAATCCTCCCAGTAAAAAAGGAATCATGATTGTATTTGCAACACTGACAAAGGGTGTAATAATAGCACCCATTTCTTTCCATAGATAGAAAATTAAGGTTATTAGTAGAATTTCAGTTGTCCAGAAGAATAGTTTGTTTCTCCGAAACATAGGCCACCTCCTCTTTTCCCTATTTTACCATATTTCGAAAAAGATTGATAACTTTCATCACAAAAACAAGAATATCTTTTGTCTTTGTGATAGAATAAAGTTACTATGAAGAAATTATTTTTAACCTTAATCACATTATTTTTATTCGGTTCGGCTACAACTGTTTCGGCCCAGGATTTTGATGTAGCTGCAAAACATGCTATTGCTGTTGAGGCTAACAGTGGAAAGATTTTATATGAAAAAGATGCTACTCAACCTGTTGAAATAGCTTCTATCAGTAAAATCCTCACTGTTTATCTAGTCTATGAAGCCTTGGAACAAGGGAAAATCACCCTTTCTACTCCTGTAGAAATCTCAGATTATCCCTACCAGCTCACTACCAATTCTGAAGCGAGTAACGTTCCCATGGAAGCTAGAAATTACACTGTTGAAGAGTTATTAGAAGCTACTTTAGTATCTAGTGCGAACAGTGCTGCTATCGCTTTAGCTGAAAAAATTGCCGGTTCTGAGAAGGACTTTGTAGATATGATGAAGGCCAAACTACAAGAATGGGGAATTCAAGATGCTACACTCGTCAACACAACTGGGCTCAATAATGAAACTCTTGGCACTAATATCTATCCTGGTTCAAAGAAAGATGATGAAAACAAATTGAGCGCTTATGATGTTGCTGTCGTAGCTCGTAATCTGATTCTCAAATATCCTCAGGTCTTAGAGATTACCAAGAAACCTTCATCTACTTTCGCAGGAATGACCATTAATTCAACAAACTATATGTTGGAAGGAATGCCTGCCTATCGTGGTGGTGTTGATGGACTTAAAACTGGTACGACTGATAAAGCTGGAGCATCCTTTGTAGGTACGACTGTAGAAAAAGGAATGCGTATTATCACTGTTGTCTTAAACGCTGACAACCAAGATACTAATCCATATGCACGCTTCACAGCTACTTCTTCTATTTTAGATTACATCTCATCAAACTTTTCTCTACAGACAATCGTCAAGCAAGGAGAAAGTTATGAAGATAGTAAATCACCTGTATTAGATGGGAAGGAAGATACTGTTACGGCTGTTGCAAAAGAAGATATCAAAATCGTTCAACGTCTTGGTAGTCGTACACAATCAACTATTACTTACACAGCGGACACGACTGAACACACTGCTCCACTAGAGGCAGGAACTGTCGTTGGACATTTGACTTATGAAGACAAGGATCTAGTTGGTCAAGGATACATTACAACTGACAAACCGAGTTTTGAGATGGTCGCAGAAAAAAATGTCGAAAAAGCCTTCTTCTTAAAAATTTGGTGGAATCGCTTTGTTCGATTTGTTAATGAAAAATTATAAAAAGAGGTTGGGACAAAAGTCCTAGCCTCTCAATTGTATTTGAATTGTCGAGCAAGACGCAGTGGTTGAGTGGGCTCTACTACGCTGATTTCATCAGCTTTTACAG
>NZ_JWAJ01000128.1 GCF_001068775.1 Streptococcus pseudopneumoniae | reverse complement strand
TGATAATAAATAGTTATCGGTAGGAGAGAGATATTTTGGAAGATAGGGTATTTTTTTGTTTTTCAGGTAAAGATAGATTAGTTTATGCTCAGTCTCTAAATTTTCATTTAAAAAATTTAGGTATTGAAGTGTGGTACGATTATGAAAAACTGTATCTAGGAGATGACGGTGACTATGTCAATATTGAAGAGGGAGTAGAACAATCTAAGATATTTTTACTTTTTATTTCAACACAATTATTTCAAAGTACAGGAGCAATGTTAGAATTAGATACAATTAAAGCCAAAATTGATAAATATCAAGGAATAGTAATTATTCCCATTCTTTGCGAGATAACCAGTAGCCAAATTCCTAAGAAATATAATTGGATTTCTAAGTATATATATGGAGAAATGAAACTTGATATTTCTAGCGGAACCTATGATTTATCAATTGATATACTAAAACGTTTACTATACGAACAATTAAAGTCAGTAGAAATAAAAAATCTACTGACTTTAGAAAATATAACAACAGATAAATTTATCAATATTATTATTGATAAATATAATTATATTGATAAAAATTGTTTTAGCACTAGAATTACAATGCTGTATACATTGGTTTTATATTGTTTAGAAAAATACAATATTAATGATAATATTTTATATTATAGTAGTAGCTTCATTTTTAATAAAGTTAAATTTAATATTCAACCAACTTTAAAAGAAATAGCTTGTATGGAATCAATTATATTGGTATTAATCAATAAAATTGAAGGATATTTCTTCAATAATATGTAATACTAACTCCGCTAGTTTGTCTGGACTATTTTCCGAACATAATTTCTCAATATAATTTTCTAAATAAGGGTATTCAGTTATACTTGATTTTATTTTCTCCCCTAACTCTGCTGCAGCAAATCCAGTGCTAGCAATTGGAATGATATAATTTCCTTGTTCTTTCGAAATTTTAATTTCTTCCCAAACACCCCTAGAAGTGACAATGTCACCTTTACTATTGATTGCCTGACCATACATAACAATGGTAAACTTTGTATCCGATATCAGATTTCGTCTATAAGACGTATCCTCATCTAAACTCATATCGTGAGCGAATGGTCGCATAATTAAACGTTTTTCAATATTAGCCTCATTAATTGAGTAAAGTTTTTGTATGCTGGAACCTGAAATATAATAGCCAATGTTCTTTCCAAATCCAGTAACTATATTGTATCCTCCGTCAATTAGTTTTTCGACTAAAGATTTCGAAAGGTTATAGGCTCTAGTCTCCTCTAGTGCATCATCTAAACTACCTGAGATATAAATATTTTTACTAATTGTTTTTTCTTTTATTTCCCTCAAAATTTCTTTAATGTCTTCGGGAGTTTGGACCAATAAAACTTTTATGTTGTACCTTTTTCCTAAATCATCTATAAAAAGATGAAAATTTTTATCCCCAGGCTTATCTATCATAATTGTATAGAATGCTTTATTATTCTTACCTATGTAACTATGTAGCTTTTGAATAGATTTTAGAACGATATCATCAGTAAAACTATAACCAATAAATAAAAAAGTATTAGTAACTAACTCTCTTTGAAAAAAACTTAAAAATAACTCATGATTAAGGTAATAGTTTTCAATATCAGATTTTGAAATAACAATTTTTGAAATACTACCTATATCTCCGTTAAGCTTGAATATATTTACTCTATTTTTCAAACTAACAGATCCTAAGTCTTGTTCATCATGAATACTATTAATATTTATTTTTTGATACTCAAAATTCTTCTCTATTACTTTATCAAAATTAGTTGTCCAAATTGATTTGAAACCAATTTGGACAATTATTTTCATTAGTTCGCTTTCATAATCAAATTTGTTAATTTTATGATTTATTAGTGAATATAATTCTCGCTCACTATACTCATTAATAAAATATTGAGCAAGTTGAAAATAGTCTGTGATACTACTAATATCGAGTCCTAATTTTTCGGCACATGGGGTTAGAAGTTCTTTCCAAGTTGGAAAATGTGCATCTAAACTACTTCCTGCACCTAAAAATAATGATAATTCTCCATCATTAAAAGAGTCACTTATTTTTGTAATAAAACTTTTTCTATCCAAAATATCTCTCTCCTACCGATAACTATTTATTATCACTATACAAAGCACCCAAATAAGTTTATAATAGCATGATTATTGATGAAGGAGATTTTCATGGATTATAAACTTATTTCTACTTACTTAGATTATTGCAAAACTCATAAACGTTTGAGTTCACATACGATTCGAGCTTATAAAAATGATCTTATGCAATTTTATAACTCAAACTATGATAATGTCGAATCCTATATCGAACACTTGACACAATCTAACATAAAAACGAATACACTAAGAAGAAAAATTGCTTGTATGAAGGTGTTTTATAATTATCTAAAATACCAGAATATAATTGAAGAGAATCCCTTCAATCAATTGCGCTTTCAATTTAGAACTGAAAAAATATTGCCTAAAACGATTCCGTATAATATTTTGAAAAATATTTTTTTATATTTAGAGCAGAGAGTAGTTATTTCTAAAACTGACTTTCAAAAACAAAAAGCTGAAAGAAATCTACTAATCATTTCTCTTTTACTTTCGACGGGTATCAGAATTTCTGAACTTTGTCACATTCATCTCAAAGATATTAATCTTTCCAATAAGACACTCCATATTATAGGAAAGGGAAAGAAAGAACGTATCATATTTTTAGGAGATCAAACAACCTTTAATTTATTAGAAATATATATAAATAAAATAGGGAAGGAATCCAATGATTTTCTATTTCCAGGAAAACATTCGGCAAAACCATTGTCAGATCAAAGTGTACGTTTAATTTTAAAGAGAATAGTTGAACAAAATAACTTATCTAGAACTATTACACCACATATGTTTAGACATAGCTTTGCAACAATGCTTCTGGATAATGATGTAGATATTCGATACATTCAGCAAATTCTTGGACACAGTTCCATATCAGTCACACAAATATATACTCACGTATCTCATTCAAAACAAAAAGAAATACTTAGTTCTTTTAATCCTATATCTGCGATTCATTCTGAAAGCGAGTAAGAGACATCTCCAAAGTTTACAGTTCACTTCATCTACAATTAATTTTTGTAGTTCAACCTTAATTAATAGATTTTATACTCAACAAAAAGCAAAAGCATACAAAACTTCACTTTGAACCAGCATTTATACTATATTCCGTATTAAGAACTCTATAATTGTTTTTCTAAAATACAATCTTAAAATATCCTTAAATATAACAAAAATTTTTTTCAAAAAACAATTCCTGGATAAAATGAAGTAAATCTTCCCACAATAATACGCATAATATCAAATTTTTTCAAGATCTGATACTATGCGTTTTTCTGATTTTTAAGACTTTTTACCTATCCTTTTACTTACTGGTGAGATTCACAATGAGTTTAGTTTTTGTAAGCAGATTGTTAGCAATAGAGAAAAAAACTGCCAAATTTCTGATCTACTTTATTCTATATTCATTAACTAAAAAAGAAAATCTACCTTCTCAGTAGATTTTCTCTTTTTAAAATTTATTTCCAAGCGCCACTACCATCTACATAATAGCCATCTGGTGTGCGTGTATTGCGAAGCATATTACCAGATGATGCGAGATAGTACCACTTACCACTATCTTTTACCCAACCTGTTGCCATTGAACCTGAGTTCTTTAGATAATACCAAGAGCCACTATCTTTTACCCATCCTGTCGCCATTGAACCTGAATCTTTTAGGTAATACCAAGTTCCACTATCTTTAAGCCAACCTGTTGCCATTGAACCTGAATTGTCTAGGTAATACCAAGAGCCTCCATTTTTAAGCCATCCTGTTGCCATTGAACCTGAGTCCTTTAGGTAATACCAAGAACCATTATCGTACAACCAATCAGCTGAAATCATAGCTCCTGATGACTTAAAGGCATACCAGCTACCACCTTGGTATAGCCATGTTTGATTAAACATAACCCCTTCATCATCCATAAAGTACCAGCTTCCCTGATCCTTGATCCAAGAATTTTGAACTAATTGACCTTGTTTTTGATAGTACCAGTTTTGGTTTGATTTTAGCCAGCTAGCAGTTTCAAAGATTGGAGAAAGTTCTACATATGATCCACTGCTATTATATTGTCGAGCAATTTTTCCTGGTTTAATTAAATTAAGAGTTCCTTCTTCACGCCAAGCAACAACAGATTTTCCTGATGTTACAGTTGGGAGAGTTGTAACATAAGACTCATTCACAGAATCCCATGAGCTTTCTAAAATTTGGTCACCATCTAAAACAAAGTAGCCACTCTTAGCAGTATCTGAATCAACATCGTCAACTACCTTAGTAGACCAAGTCTTCACTTCAGTACCACTCTTAGCCTCAACTACAATATCCCCACGATATCCATAAGGGATATAAAAGTGTAAATAACGTCCCTTATCTTCAGTTTTAGATACAGTTCTTTCCTCAGCTAAGAAGTTAGTATTTTGTTTTTCTCCATTCAATCTAACTGTCCATTCGATTTCGCTAGTACTAGGTAAATCTAACACTTTAATATTTACTTCATATCCATTATTAATCTTGCTGACTTTCCCATTCTCGTATCGAATGCCACCTTTAAATGCCCAGTCTTCTTTAAGTTCAAAAGCCTTTCCTGAATGAGGGAAAGCCAGTAAGGCTAAACCTGCCAAAGACAAACTAAATAATGTGATTTTTTTTGATACTTTCATTTTCTTAACTCCTTATTTTTGGAATAAAACAAATTGACTGTTTTCTGGATAAACTTCAATATGTTGTTTATGATTTTGTTTTAAGACTTGTTCACGTGAGTAAGAATACAATTCGTTTAACGTGATTCTATTGTTATAATTTTAATCAGCAATTAAAGAACCTTGAGATTGCTGTACAGGATTCCATCCTGAACCTAAAGACCAATACTTAGTTGCCAAACTTAAAGCTCCGCCACTAGAGTATTCTGCACCTCTTGATGAGCATAATACTAAAAATTTAGAGTCAATCATCTCACCTAATTTTTCGTCACCATTCATATTAGAAAATCCTGATACTCACCCAAATCAAAATATGCTGTAGAAGCTTCTTCATTGGCTTCACCTGTATTATCTTTAGAAATAATTGTTCCAGCATGACAACAATCCAGCATAACAACAAACTTACCTTTGTATTGCTTCAAAATGGACGCCAATTCCCAACCATAAAATGCTAGACCATCACTACCAATATAGATTCTTCCGTCTCTTCCTCCATGACAAGTAAAGTAAAGATAGTTCACATCACTTTCGCTAGAAGATTCAAAAAGTTCTTGCATTTTTGCAATAATATCGGACTTAATTCTATCTGGGAAACGAACAACTTCACTAAAGTTTTGGTTACTAAATACCTTTTCCATAGCATTAACATCTGCGATAAGTACTGCTCTCGTTGATGTTTCACCAAGAACTAAAGCCCGACGATTGATATTTTGATTTTCCCCACTATTAGCAAAGAAATAGGTATCATCTCCGATATTGTGCCAATCAACTTGCATATTACCACTGCTAGATAAATAGTATTATTTTCTATTGATAGTCTGTAGTCCCGTTTGCATGACACCGCTAGTATCTAAATAATACCAGCTACCAGAAACCCAACACCATGCAGTTTTCATAGCACTACTATCATCTAGATAATAACAGTTTCCAGATTCTTTAATCCAGCTTGTCTTCATCCAACCTTCACTATCAAAATAGTACTAGATGCCATTTATTTTTCCCATCCAATTGTAGTATAAGAACCATCAGAATGCTTATACTACCAGATCTTATTCAACTTCCACTTGACTTACTATAAGTCGTTTGAGAGGAGGATTCTTGAGCAGAAACTGGATTATTTGCTGACAAAGATCCTACTAATCTTAATAAAGCAACTGTTGACAATTAAATTTTTTTCATAATATTATTGTCCTTTCTTTTTTATTTTTGTATAATAATATCAAAAATGAAAAAAAGTGTTTTATTTTTTGCAAAAATGGAAGAGGATGAATATGGAAAATTTTGGAGCAGTTTTAAAGGATATTCGTATTTCAAAAAACTTTCGTCTTAAAGATTTATCATGTAATGAAATTAGTGAATCAACTATTTCTCGTTTCGAAAATGGTATTACAAAATTATCCATTAACCATTTTTATATTCTGTTAAATCGTCTTGGAATATCATTTTCAGAATTTGAAGAATTGGTTCATTGTTATTATTCCAAAAAAGAATGTCTTTTTGAAGAATTAGAACATGCTGTAAATTCTTCAGATATATTTTTACTTCAAGAATTAGTGGATAAAATAGAGTTAAAACAAAAGCAAGAAAAAAGTTTATGCAATTATCACATAAAATTGATTGCTGAACAACAGATTAATCGTCTTGCAAACCTTCCTTATAATTCATCTAAATGTAATGAATTAATAAAATATCTGCTTTCTGTAGATACTTGGATGGAGTATGAACTAAAACTTTTCTATAATTCAGTGTTTTTTATGAATACTAAAACCATTAGCTTACTATATAGAATAGTAATCAAGAAAACACGACATTTTTTAAAAACGGATACCGGAACACATAAAGTAATTCCTCTATATTTATTTAACCTAGAAATGTTATTAAAAAATAATTTGTTAGATAGCGCTCAATTTTTTATAGATGATTTAGAAAATTTACTTACTAGACAAGGATATTATTTTGAAAAGAATTATTTGCTCTTTCTAAGAGGTATTTATCTTATAAAAACTAATCAAATAGAGCTAGGTAAAAAAGAATGTTCTAAAGCAATGAGAATATTTAAGGAATATAATGATAGTGACACAATAAATAAATTAAACCAGAGATTTAAGCTAGATTTAACAATTTAATTGTTAAATGATATCGTTTAGAGATATAATTCCTAAAAAATTATACAAATAATTTATCTATAAGATTTGGTTCTGCATTTCAATGAGCTAAGTCTTTTTTTAATACATTTGTCATTATATAAGCTTTTGTTGATTATTTTTTGTTTTTATTCAGAGGAATAGTAACGATTCTTCCCTTTTTTAACGCTCTCTGTTCCATAACAATCAATTCACCTTGTCACATACCTTATCCAGAAATATCCATACCAAATCTTTTTGAAAGCTGATTAAAGCTTTGTGCTTGTTTTCTTAATTCATAGAACTAAACCTTAACCTCATTTGTCAATTCCATAATAAAAATAAGGACATTCCAATAAAGGAAGTCCTTTTTAACACTACTATAAACAAAGACATTTTCATGATCCATTTTATTCTATAATCATTGACCAAAATATAATTTTGGGTCAAAATTTGGTCAAAATTTGGTCAAAAAAATTAAAAATGCTAAATTATTTTTAAAAATGAACTTGAGAAAATTGCCTTCAAATAAACATTTTGAATTTTCTTTGTCTTTCTTTACATTACTAAAAATGCCCCCTGCAGGAATCGAACCTGCAACTACTCCTTAGGAGGGAGTTGTTATATCCATTGAACTAAGGGAGCTAGAGAAAAACTCTGCCGAATGAGCAGAGTTTTTTGGTCGAATTAACGACGGATTTCTTTGATACGAGCTGCTTTACCTTGAAGAGCACGCAAGTAGTACAATTTCGCACGACGTACTTTACCGTAACGAACAACTTCGATCTTTTCAACACGTGGAGTGTGGATTGGGAAGATACGTTCAACACCTACACCATTAGAAATTTTACGAACTGTGTAGTTTTCTGAGATGCCAGCACCTTTACGTGCAATAACAACACCTTCAAAAATCTGGATACGTTCACGGTTACCTTCGACAACTTTCGCGTGTACACGAACAGTGTCACCAGGACGGAATGATGGGATATCAGTACGAAGTTGACCTTCAGTCAAGCTTTGGATTAATGGATTCATTTTATTCTCCTATCTTTGTCAATCTTGAGGAAGCTTCCTCAGCGGATAAACTGTATTTTTGTGCGTCCATTACACACAAGATACAGTTTACCAAATTTCTAAAAAAAAGTAAAGAAATTTATAGCAAAATTCCTAAAAAAATTGCTACTAAACCACCTAAGTAGGTCAAGAGAAAATAACTGTAAAAGACCTTCTTATCAGCCAAGAGTTTTTGGAGTTCATCATTCAAGGTTGAAAAAGTGGTTAAACCTCCACAGAAGCCTGTAGCAAGGATAGCATAGAGCTCTTTATCTTCTACATAATTGTAAAATAAACCAATTAAAAAACAACCTAAAAGATTTGCTAGAAGTGTTCCTAATGGTAAAACTCTCTCTTGATTGAGGGTAGAAAGGAAATAACGAACAAGCGCTCCAACGCCACAAGCAAGCGCTAAATACATGATTACCATTTCTTCCTCCCTAAACAATAAGCCAATAAAAGCCCTCCACCAATGCTCAGAACTAGATAGATTACCAGACTTGGATAAGAACCTGTATCCAGCAATTTTACTGTATCTAACACGAGGCTAGAAAAAGTGGTCAAACCGCCACAAAAACCTGTACCCAGTGCTAAAATAACACCTTTACTTGTCCCCTTATAGACCAGATATCCTTTGACAAGATAGACTAAGCAGAAAATTCCTAGATAGTTGACGACTAGTGTCCCCCATGGAAAATCTGGGCTGGCTGGCAACCATCTCGAAATCTGATATCGGACAAGTCCTCCCAACATAGCAGCTAGAAAGATTCCTAGTGGGTAAAATTGTTCTTTTTTCATTTGATGTTTTTATCCTGATAATCGCGCGAACGTTTGAGAATGTCTGAAAAAGTCGCGACAATTGTCTCTTCGTATTTTTTATTGCTGACACGACTTCTGACTTTCTCAAAGATAGCTTCTTCTCTTTTGGTGTCCAAAATCGGTTTTCCTGAAGCCTTTTTATAAGCAACTACGCCTTCCACAAGATGCATTCTTTCTTCCAAGAGCTTCACGATTTGATCATCAATTTGATCGATTTCTTGTCTAATAATATCTAAATCCATAGAGTCTCCTTTTTTATTTGAATGATTTTAGAAAAAATATTCTAGATGGGATAGTACATTCTTAGGAACAACTAACAAAAACTGCACTGACAACTTTCATCAGTGCAACTTCATGCTTATCCTACTCTAGCAGCCAATTCTTCTGCAAATTGTTCCAAGCGTTCGATATCTTCTTCTTCTGCAGAGAGATCCACTTTGACACACTCTGATCCCTTTTCAGCTCCTGTTGCTACAAATACACGATCAAAGTCATCAACAGCCTTACAGAACTCATCGTAGAAAGTATCGCCTGATCCTACCACACCGTAGATTTTGCCACTCAAGTTAAGATCTGCTAGGTCTTCGTAGAAGTCCATCATCTCATCGGGCAATTCTCCATCACCGTAAGTGTAGGTTGCAACGATTGCGATATCTGCTTCAAGAAAGTCAGATGCGTCAACAGTTGTACACTCATCAACATCCACCTCTAAGCCCAACTCACGCAATTTATCTGCTACAATATCTGCAATTTCTTCGGTATTACCGGTCATACTGGCAAATACAATTTTTGCTAATGCCATATCGTCCTCCTCAATTTATCTTCCTCCATTATATCACATCTTTTTCATTTTAAAAATAAAAACTCTTGTGCTACAATGAAATAAGAAAGAATTGAGGTTACTTATGGAAATTTGCCATCAAATTTTAGAAAAAATTAAAGCATACGATACCATTGTCATTCACCGTCACATGAAACCCGATCCTGATGCCTTAGGAAGTCAGGTTGGACTCAAAGCACTTCTGGAACATCATTTCCCAGAAAAAAAAATCAAGGTAGTCGGTTATGATGAACCTACCCTAACATGGCTTACAAAGATGGATCAGGTAGAAGACAAAGATTATCAAGGGGCACTTGCTATCATTTGTGATACAGCAAATACTGCTCGTATCGATGATAAACGTTATATCAATGCTGAAACCATTATTAAAATTGACCACCATCCAAATGATGAAGTATACGGAGATCTTGTTTGGGTAGATACCAACTCGAGCAGTGCCAGTGAGATGATTGCTCACTTTGCTGAAACAACTAATCTTGAATTATCTGACTATGCAGCTAAAATGCTATGTGCTGGAATTATTGGCGATACCGGCCGTTTCCTTTATCCGTCTACTTCTGCTCGTACCCTTCGAATTGCTAGTAAACTAAGAGAACATAACTTTGACTATGCTGAATTAGCACGTAAAATGGACACCATGAGCTTTAAAATTGCTAAACTTCAAGGTTATGTCTATGATCACTTAGAAGTTGATGAAAACGGTGTTGCGCGTGTCATTCTGACTCAAGAAATTCTAAAAACATATCAAGTAACAGACGCAGAAACAGCAGCCATTATTGGTGCTCCAGGTCGTATTGAT
The DNA here is from genome assembly GCF_001068775.1 of Streptococcus pseudopneumoniae. GTDB lineage: Bacteria > Bacillota > Bacilli > Lactobacillales > Streptococcaceae > Streptococcus > Streptococcus pseudopneumoniae_N. Next base: position 6,464 of record NZ_JWAJ01000128.1, on the reverse strand, counting down.
ACTGTTAACCTTTGGGGAATATTTGTGGAACAAGCAGATGGCCACTATCGCGTTCGACTTCGCAGTAAATTCGTTCCAATCAATAGTGTTGCAAAAGAACATGATGGTGGAGGTCACCCACTTGCAAGTGGTGCTAACTCCTATAGCCTAGAGGAAAATGAAGTCATCTACCAAAAATTAAAAAACTTACTGAAAAAATAGATAAAAAGCTTGCCAAACTTAGCATAATCTGTTAGACTAGTATGGTAACAATCTATGGCTCGCAAAGAGACCATGGCAGAAAGGAAATATTGCAAAATGAAAAAAGATATCCATCCAGAATATCGCCCAGTTGTCTTCATGGACACAACTACTGGTTACCAATTCCTTAGCGGTTCAACAAAACGCTCTAACGAAACTGTTGAGTTCGAAGGCGAAACTTACCCATTGATCCGTGTGGAAATTTCATCAGACTCACACCCATTCTATACTGGACGTCAAAAGTTCACTCAAGCAGATGGACGCGTGGATCGTTTCAACAAAAAATACGGTCTCAAATAATCATAAAAAGAACAGTTCCGACTGTTCTTTTTTTTGTTTCTTCAAATTAGGAGTCAACCACAACTGCTGTACCACTACAAGTGACCATTAGCATACCATTTTCAGCCCCTAAAGTTTCATAGTCCATTTTTATACCTATAATAGCATTTGCTCCACGTTCACTTGCACGCTCCATCATTTCTGCTAGAGCTTCTTCCCTAGCTTGAGTCAATTCAACTTCATAACTACTAGCTCGTCCTCCAAAAACATTACGGAAGCCAGCAGCCATATCTTTGAACATATTAATGCCAGCAACCACTTCACCAAAGACGATTCCTTTGTAGGCTAGGATTTTCTTGCCTTCAATTCCCGTAGTTGAAATAATCATCTTCACTTCCTCCTGACTTCTTTTATATAATTGTAAACCCTTTTACTAACTCTGTCAAGAAATACTATAAGGGGCTCAATACTTGAAAGGAGACTCTTCTCACCATCCTTATTTGCTATCCATTTAGTGCCAATTGTATGGATGATGGCCTAAATCTTTTCTTTGCAAGCCTAACTTGAGATAGGCTTATCGGCTTCACCATTCTTACAAATAGTAGATCTTAGAATCTATGACTGATATAGAAGATACTGTTCTCTCCTGCCCCCTTTTTGCCCCAAAACTACAAAAAAGCCTATCGACCAAGCTAGAAAGCTTGATACAATAGGCTTTTTCTAAATTCATTATTTAACAGCGTCTTTAAGAGCTTTACCAGCTTTGAATGCTGGAACTTTTGAAGCTGCGATAGTGATTTCTTTACCAGTTTGTGGGTTGCGACCTTTACGTGCTGCACGCTCACGAACTTCGAAATTACCAAAACCGATCAATTGAACTTTTTCACCAGCTGCAAGGTAATCAGCTACTGCTGCAAATACAGCATCTACTGCTGCTGCTGAGTCTTTCTTTGTCAATTCTGTAGCTTCTGCTACTTTAGCGATCAAATCTTGTTTGTTTGCCATGTTAATAATTCCTCCAAATATTTTCTAATTAACAATTACAATCATATCCTAAATTCTCTTGTAGGTCAAGTCAAAAACGCTATTTCTTGCTATTTTCTTTATTTTTTTAGGACTCATATCTGACTAAAATAGCCCAAGCATTTTCACCTGTATGTGTCTGAATAATCGAACCTGTTTCTAAAACAGAAATTGATTTGTCTACGAATGGTTGTAGGATTTCTTTCATCTCTTCTGCCCAGTCCCGAGTTCCAGAATAGGAAATACCAATCTCAGAAACAGAACACTCTGACAGTTTTGAAACTAGTTCATCCAACCATTTCTTAAAGGTTTTTGCTCCACGTCCTTTCACGATTGGTTGTAATTCGTCATCCTTCATCTGCATGACTACTCGGATATTTAATAGAGAGCTTAAAAGACCTGTCACTCGGCCAATACGGCCACCTTTTACAAGGTTTTCTAAGGTAGAAACACCGATGTAGAGCTCTGTATTTTTCTTGACTTCTTCAACATGAGCCACAATTGTTTCTATGTTTTGTCCTTCTTGAGCTAACTTAGCTGCTTCAACCACTTGAAATTTTAGGGCTTGATCTGTAAAAGAACTATCCAATACGGTTACATTAGCCGTTGACAAACTTGCACCCTGACGAGCTGCTTCGACAGTTCCTGATAAGGCATGAGACATATGAATGGCTAAAATTTGACTACCGTCTTTACTCAACTCATCAAAAATCTCAGCAAAGAGTCCAACAGGAGGTTGACTTGTTTTAGGCAGATTTTTACTCTCTTTCATCAAGCGAAGAAATTCCCCTTCTTCAAGATCAGCATCCGAATAAAGAACACTATCAATCATTACAGAGAGCGGAACGACGGTAATATTTAATTCTTTGACCACTTCTGGTTCAATGGTAACAGAAGAATCTGTTACGATTTTTACTTGTGTCATAATTCAAATCTTTCTATGTTTCACTTTTTGAGTGAGTTTTTTCAATTTAACTATAACAATTATATCAAAAAAATGCTAAAAATTCATACTGTATCTATTCATTTTTATAATGGAATTTATAGATTTTTAAATCTTTCATTTTATAAAAATAATCGCCTGCTAAGACGACTATTTTGGTATCATCATAAACGTTCATACAAATCTTGCATCTGTATGTCATCAGGAACCAACTTGAGATAGTGTTGGATCTGTTCTTTTGCTTCTTCAAACCTTCCAAGTTCGCGTAATAGATGAATGTATTGCTCTAAAAACTCAGGATTTTCCTTGAGTTCTGAAACCAATGCCTGATAAGATTCATAGGCAACATCCAAATCTTCAGTTTCTTGGTAACTCCGTGCAATCATCCACTTAGTCAAGAGATTTTCTGGCTCATATACTTCTAAGGCTAGAATATCCTCATACCGTTCTTGCTCCTGATACATGGTTGCTAGTCGCAAGAGGACTTCTTCTTGGTCTTCCGCATCTTCTTGAGCTTGAAGAAGATAAGCTTCCGCCTGCTCGGGTTGATGCAATTCGTAAGATAATTGTGAAGCAAGGAGTAGTAAACGTGTTTCGAATGGATTTTTTTCCAAACCTTGTTGAGCTATCAGTAAGGCTTGCTCAGTCTGGTGTTCCTTATGTAGAGCCTGACTATAACCATACTCATACCCTTCAAAATCTGGAGAAATAGTATCCAGCTGTTTAAAATATAAAACTGCCTTGTGATATTCCTCTTGATCAAAGTAAAGACTTGCTAATTCAAATGCAGTCTGATCTTCATAATCTAACTCTAAAGCTTTTTCTAAAAACTCTATGGCTGATTCAAACTTTCCAAGTCGAGCATAGGCAGTTCCAATTCGTTGATAGGTCGAAATCCCTGTCTGCTCATATATTTCACGATTATCCAGTTGAGCATAGCCCTTAATCGCTTCTAAATCATTTCCAAGTTCACTATCTAACTCTGCTAGCCCAAAAATCAATAAAGGATCATCAGAGTAATTAAGAGCTTCTAATAGCTTGTCGCGAGCTACATCCGTCAATCCTTCCATTTGATAGAAATCAGCCTTTAAAACAAGAGCAGATACATAAGAATCGCTATTGGGTTGAATTTCTTCTAGATAGGCAAATGCTTCTTCAATTTGTCCGTCTTCACTTGCGATACTAGCTAAATTGAGATTCACTTCTGGAAATAATGGAGCTAGTTTTTCATAGATTTGACGAGCTTGTGGATAAAAACCAATACCTTCAAGATAATAAGCCAGTTCCAGAAGAAGATCGTCAGGATCTTCTCCCAAGGCTTTTTGAAAATAGTGATCAGCTCTTGTTAAATCTTGCTGATCCAAAGCTTCAAGCATTTCTTGACTATTGCTCACCTTCAACCTCCTCTTCTAACTCATACAGACCACTAACTTTTTTATACCATTCAAAAATAGCTGAAATAACAACTTTGGCTGAAGCATAAACAGGAATTCCCAATAGGACTCCCCAAACACCAAACATAGAACCAGACGTCAATAAAACGAATAGAATAGTGATTGGATGGATGTTTAGCTGACTACCTAAAATCAATGGAGACACAAAACGACCTTCAATTGTCTGCTCTACGATAAAAACGATAATAACTTTCAATAGCATAACTGGTCCAGCAATTAACCCTAAGACCAGAGCTGGTATCATAGCAAGGAAACTTCCAAGATAAGGGATAAGATTTAAGACCCCAGCAGTAATACCAAGAGTCACTGCATATCTCAAACCAATAATCTTAAAGAAGATGATAAACATAATCGCCACGATAACAGCAACAGTAATTTGTCCTCTCACATAGTTAGAAAGTTGTTGGTTCACATCCGTTAGAACCTTACCTACTGGTTCTCTCAATTTATTTGGTAAGAACTGAGTGATATGATCTCTCAAACCTTTTCCATCTCTAAGGAGATAAAAGAGCATAAAGGGCATGATAATCAAAGCGACAATGACTTGTGACGTTCCACTGATAAGAGCACTCACCCAGTTCACAGCCTTAGAAGATATATTACTTGCCCAAGCAGTTGCTTGTGTTGAAAACTGAGCCAGAACCTGTTCCAGTTGTGGTCTAAAGTCATCTGGTAAACGCTTGGTTACAAGGTCATTAATAACTCTGTCAGCATCTTCGAGATAATTTGGTACATTTTGCGCAAAAATAACTACTTGACGTTGAAGATTTGGAATCGCGACAGCCAGACCAATAATCAGAAGTATAGCAATAATGACAAAGATAATACTAATGGCTAAGACACGATTTATCTTGTACTTCTCCATCAAATCCACCAGTGGGTTTAAGAGATAAAAAAGCAATCCTGATAAAATAACAGGTAACATGACCACTGATAAAAAATCAACGACAGGGATAAATAAAAAACTAATCTTACTTAAAATAAAAATATTGAGACCTAGTAACAAGGCTACCAAAAATACAGTAACAGCCTTATTATCTAAAAACCATTTAAAAAACCAAGATAAATTAAAATGTTTCTCTTTTTGTTCCATATCTACTTCCTTTCCTTTGTATTTTCATTATACCATTTTTACAGAGAATAAACTGTTTTTAAAGTGTTGAGGTGACGATTGAAAACTCTAAAAATCCAACTTGCATTTTACTAATTTTATACTTAGAAGTTTCATTCTTTTCCCTACCATTCTCTTCAGTTATCCCAATTTATGATATAATAGAAACATCTTTATTTAGAGGTATAGATATGATTGAAATAATTTATTTCGGAACCTACACTCGTCGCTTATCCCAAGGGATTTATCAAGCTGATTTTGATACAGAGACTGGGCAATTATCAAATCTTAAACTATTTGCTACTGAACCAAGTCCTACCTATCTTGCATTTGATCAAGAAAATCACCTCTACACAGTCGGTAGCAAAGACGGACAAGGGGGAATTGCTGCCTATCAAACTGATGGTACTTTGCTTAACCATGTTGTAACAGAAGGTACCCCTCACTGTTATGTTGCTGTCGATGAAAAACGTGGCCTAGTATACGGTGCTAACTATCATAAGGGACAAGTTCTGGTCTATAAACGAAAAAAAGATGGTAGTCTTGAATTGGCTGATACAGTTCAACATAGCGGTCATGGTCCTCATGAAAATCAAGCTTCTCCACATGTACACTTTACAGATTTAACACCAGATCAGTATTTAGTGACTTGCGACTTGGGTACTGATGAGGTTACTACTTATGATGTCAATCCAGAAGGAAAACTAAATAAGCTAGCTACTTACAACTGTAGCCCTGGTGCTGGTGCACGTCACCTTGTTTTTCATAACCACTACAAGATTGCTTATCTCATCTGTGAACTCAATAGTACAATTGAAGTATTGATTTATGATGGTGTTGGTGCATTTGAAAAAATGCAGGTTATTTCTACACTCCCTGAAGGATTTAATGACTTTAATGGAACTGCTGCAATTCGTCTCTCAGAAGATGGAAAATATCTTTACGCATCAAACCGTGGTCACGATTCTATTGTAGTCTACACTATTCTAGCTGATGGCAGTTTAGAATTGTTGGAATTCGTTCCTACAAACGGAAAAACTCCTCGAGATTTTATTCTCTCACCAGACCAAGAATTTCTCATCGCTGTTCATCAGGATTCTGATAATGCAACAGTATTTAAACGCAATCCAGAAACTGGTCGTCTTGCAGAACTTTCCAATGACTTTCACGTACCTGAAGCGGTTTGCGTCACCTTTTAAACATAGAAAAATGGCGGTGGGACAGAAATCGATAGACAAAGTCTCGATTTCGTAGTCCCAGCCCCGCGAGGATGATTAGGAGCTTTTTGGAGTCTAAAAGACGAATAAAAAGTCAATCAGCTACCACGTCAAAGTTTGATTGCTAATCATGACCACCCGTCAAACGGGTGGTTTGTACCAGGGCTATAAGCCCAGATAACTAGCCAGCGCCTAAA
>NZ_JWAJ01000127.1 GCF_001068775.1 Streptococcus pseudopneumoniae | reverse complement strand
AAAAGACAATCGCAGATAACTTCAACTAAGCCACATACGATTGCCTCTATACATCGTCTCATTAGGACAATGTATTATCTTATAATGCATAATAAACTTTACGACTATACTTTAGCACAAAGTCATTAAAGTCGCCTATGCCCTATAATTCTAACACCTTGTTTCAAAAAATGCCAGATAAGGTGTCATTTTTCTATGCTCAAATGTCAGAAAAATGGCTCGAACTATCTCTCAAAAAATTCCCTTCATACATTTTCAGGAATAATGTTGAGTCAGAAACCGTATTATACTTGACAAATGGTAGAAAATAGAAGCGTCAAATCATAAAAAAGCCTGCCCTGATTCAATCAAGAGCTGACGCTATTTTCAATCTATTTTACAAAGACCATTTCCTTGTCACTAGACAGGTCTTCTCGATAGTGGAAACCTACAAAGCTGAGCTTTTTGATTTCTTCTACCGAAGTTACCTGATCTTCCATCAAGGCTGTTAAGAAACCACCTCTAGCTTTCTTTGAAATGGTTGAGTGGACTTTAAGTTTTCCATCTCTGTCTTCCATAAACTTAAAGGTCACCATTTTTTCACGGATATCTTTTGGAAAGACAGTTTCAAACTCCGAAGACAAGAGTGAAAAGATTAGTTCTTCACCCTTCACCGACTCTTCATAAGCTGACTGCCAGTGACTTTTCAGGCTTTTCCCAGCGATTTTAAGCTTCATCAAAAAGTCCAGTCTGTGAGGTGCAATCGATGCAAAGGCTGGAATCACACCGTAAAGAGCTGACGTTATCATGAGGTGATTCTCCAGATAGGCTTCTTCAGCCTTGCTTAGATTGTCCCGTTTGATGTTGCGATACATGAGTCCATCAAAGAGGTGCAAGGCTGGATAGTTTATCGCAGTTCCATTTTCTAAGGCCTGGATATGGTCATACTCCTCTTGCGCTTTTTCGGCAGATATTTTGTAAAAGTTCTCCAGCTCTTGGGCAGAATATCTGGCCAATTCATCCAGCACCGCCTGACTTTCAGGACGCAATGGTTTAGCCTCTAAACTAGGGATTTCGGTATTCATTTCTTTTGCAGTTGGGATTAGAATTTTCATAGTGTTAGTGTAGCATATTTTTTTAGGACTACCAAGGATTTGCACCTAAAAACCTCGGTGAATACCGAGGCTTCTTTCCTTATTTTGGCAATCCTAACCAGATTGCAAAGAGAACGAGTGCTGTCCCAAGGCAGCTTGTCAAGATAGATGACAGATTAAACTTTTTCTCCTTTAGGTGAGAAAATCCTATCTTCAAAGCGAAAAGACCAAGCAACATCGAACCAATCATCAGATAAAATCCCATTTGACTGTCCTCCATTTATTATTCTTTCATCCATTATCACAAATTTCAAACAAGAGTGCAAGAAAAACGAATTTTTTTAGTTATTTAGCTTGAAAAATCATCCACTATTCTAGTGAAAGATAATCTGAACCTGCTTATATGATAATCCCTTCTAAATGATCCAGTTCATGCTGACAGATCTGAGCAGGAAATCCTGTCAGGGTAATGGTTTGCTCTTGCCAATGGATATCTCGATAAGCCACGGTAATCTTTTCATACCGAGTTATTGGTCTCACTCCTGTCAAAGACAAACAACCTTCCTCTGTTTCGTATAAGCCTTCAAAAGATTGGAGAACCGGATTAAACATAACCATGGGAATCATTCCGATATTAAAAATAATAACACGTTTTTGTACCCCAATCATATTGGCTGCTAGTCCAACACAGGTTTCTCGGTTAGCCAATAGGGTATCCTGCAAATCCTTTGCTAGGGGTAAATCTTCCTGACTAGCAGGCTGGGATACCTGCGACAAAAACAAGATATCTTTTACAATTTTCTTTTCCAAGTCTTCTTTCCTCCATCTTTTTCTCTACTTGATTATAGCACAAAATCTATTGACATTTATCTTATATAAAAGCAAAAAAGCCATCCGAAGATGACTTTTCAATGCTTAAATAGCGTTTTTATCTTTTCCAAGTGCTCGTTGAACTGCTTTGACAATCTCAACAAGGACTACAATCATAAGCGCTCCTACAGCGACCACCATCCATTGAGTCAAACTCAAATGTGACACGTGGAAGAGATTATTAAATCCAGGAACCAAAATTGTCACCACAAAGAGAACAAAGGCAACTGGGATAGACCAGTTAAAGGTCTTGTTAGTAAAGAGTCCCACTTTAAAGATCGATTGGTAAACCGACTTAACGTTAAAGGCATGGAGCAATTGGATCAAACCGAGAGTTGCAAAAGCCATGGTAAGGGCATCCGCATGGATTTCAGTATGACTTTGGTGCTCTGGGAAAAGAAGAGCCCAACCATAAACACTTAGAACTAGCATGGTTTGGAAGATTCCTTGATATATAATAGCTCCAAAGACACCACCGTCAAAGAAGTTAGATTTACGTCCACGAGGTTTGTGGGTCATAACTCCTGGCTCAGCTGGTTCTACACCAAGAGCAATGGCTGGAAGCGTATCTGTTACCAAGTTAATCCAGAGAAGATGCACTGGTTGCAATACATCCCAACCAAACAAGGTTGCAAAGAAGATCGTGAAGACTTCAGCCATATTAGCAGACAAGAGGTATTGGATTGATTTTTGGATATTTGAGAAGACTTTACGTCCTTCTTCAACCGCTACGATAATGGTTGCAAAGTTATCATCAGCAAGGACCATATCCGAAGCTCCCTTAGAAACTTCTGTACCTGTAATCCCCATACCTATACCAATATCCGCTGTCTTAAGTGATGGTGCATCGTTGACCCCATCACCCGTCATAGCGACAACCTTACCTTCATTTTGCCAAGCTTTCACGATACGAACCTTGTGCTCAGGTGATACACGTGCGTATACAGAGTATTGCTTGAAGACTTTTTGGAATTCTTCATCCGTGAGTTCATTCAACTCAGCACCCGTGAAGACATGGTCTTCTGTGTCATTTGGATCGATGATTCCGAGACGTTTGGCAATAGCTTCCGCTGTATCTTGGTGGTCACCTGTGATCATGATTGGACGGATACCTGCTTCTTTAGCGACACGTACAGCTTCTGCAGCTTCTGGACGCTCAGGGTCAATCATACCGACTAAACCAGAGAAAATAAGGTCAGACTCGACAATTTCAGATTCCAAAGTTGGGATTTCCTTGCTTGTCTTATAAGCCATCATCAAGACACGAAGGGCTTGTTTAGCCAAATCTTTGTTGGTAGCAAGGATAGCTTGTTTGTCTTCTTCTGTGATTGGGCGAACTTCCCCATTGACTTCAATACGAGTCACACGTTTGAGCAATTGGTCAGGCGCACCCTTTACAGCGATAAAATAAGAACCGTCTGCTTCCTTATGGATGGTAGACATGAGCTTACGGTCTGAGTCAAATGGCAATTCAGCCACACGTGGCTCATCTTTCAGAACTTCACGAACATCAAAATTGTGGTCCAAACCAAACTGAACAAGAGCTGTCTCAGTTGGATCCCCAATCAATTTACCAGATGGGTCCACCTTGGTATCATTGGCAAAGTTCATGATACGGAGGGTATTATTGTTAGCAGCAATTTCAGATGCCGAGCTTTGCAATTGACCATTGGTATAAACTTTTTCAACCGTCATTTGGTTCATGGTCAAAGTACCTGTTTTATCAGATGCGATGATTTCTGTTGAACCAAGCGTTTCAACCGCTGGCAATTTACGGACAATCGAATTACGTTTTGCAAGGGTTGTAGTTCCCAAAGATAGAACGATGGTTACAATGGCAGGAAGCCCTTCTGGAATAGCCGCTACTGCAAGAGCAACCGCCACCATCAAGCCTTCTAATGGATGTTCTCCACGAACAAAGACACCAACCAAGAAGGTAATCACTGCAATCACAATGATTAAGTAAGTCAAGGCCTTAGATAATTGTTCCAAGCTTTGCTTCAACGGTGTTTCCGTTTCATCTGCGTTGGCCAACATGTCCGCAATCTTACCAACTTCTGTATACATACCAGTGTTGGTCACGACACCAATACCACGACCGTATGTTACGTTTGAGTTTTGGTAACCCATATTAACACGATCCCCGATACCTGCATCTGCTTCAACAAGTCCTGTCACATCTTTTTCAACTGGGACAGACTCCCCTGTAAGAGCTGCTTCTTCAATTTTAAGGGAAGCTGCTTCAAACAAGCGCATATCTGCAGGCACGACATCTCCAGCTTCAAGCAAGACGATATCTCCAGGTACCAATTCTTTCGAGTCAATCTCAATCACATGACCATCACGACGAACACGAGCCATCGGGCTAGACATGTTTTTCAGAGCTTCAATGGCTGCTTCTGCTTGCCCTTCTTGGTAAACCCCAAAGGCGGCATTCAAGACAACAACGGCCAAGATAATAATGGCGTCAGTTAAACCATCCATCCCTTCTGTAATCACAGAAAGTGCCGCTGCCGCAAGCAAGATGATAATCATCAAATCCTTAAATTGATCAAGGAATTTAGCTAGTAGGCTGCGTTTTTCGCCCTCTTCTAACTCATTTCGACCATAAGTCGCTAAGCGTTCTTGAGCTTGAGTAGTTGACAAACCTTCGATCGATGAGTCCAAGTTCTTTAGGACTTCTTCTGAGGCTTGTGTGTAAAACAAGTCTTTATTTTGTTCTTTTGACAAAACAGTCTCCTCCTTTTTGGCCTCTTTTTACAAAAAAAGAGACCTGTTTTTTAAAAAAACAAGTCTCGCTGTTTAATATAGTGCCGGAAATAATTCGTAATGACGACACTATCGCGGTTAACCGCCAGCTACTCCCTTGAGTAGTTCTATTATATCAGAATTTCAAAAGTTTTCAAGTTTTGAGGTGGGGTTACTCATCACTCTCATCATAGGTGCGATCGCTGATAATATATCTTGGACGTTTTTTCGTTTCTAGATAGATTTTTCCGACATATTCCCCAATTACACCAAGACTAATGAGTTGAACCCCGCCAAGTAAGCTTACAATGGCGTAGGTACTGGCCCATCCAGCTACTACATTACCAGCAAATTTGCTCCACAAAACCCAGATGATCAACAAAAAACTAAAAAGTGAAGTCATAACTCCCAAGCTAGTAATCAAGCGAATAGGTTTAATAGATAGGCTAGTAATACCATCCATTGCTAGACCAAGCATTTTAGAAAGTGGATAGTGACTTTCTCCAGCAATTCGTTCATGACGTTTATAAGTCACGTAGGAATACTTAAATCCTACAAGAGGCATAATGCCTCGAAGAAATAAGTTTACTTCTTTAAATTTAGCAAGTTCATGAATAAAACGTTTGGAGACTAAACGATAGTCAGCATGATTAAAAACGACATCTGCTCCAAATAGTTGCATCACCTTATAGAATCCCTCTGCTGTAATACGTTTAAAAGCCGAATCTGTCTCTCGGTTGTCTCGAACGCCGTAGACAATCTCTGAACCTGACTTATATTCAGCAACCATTTGATCCATACAGTTGATATCATCTTGGCCATCTGCGTCAATGGTAATCACGATATCCGCAAATTCTGCAGCTTCGTACATCCCAGCAAGAACACTACTTTGATGACCACGGTTTCGACTTTGAGAAATACCTACAACAAATGGATTCGATGAAGCGTATTCTTGAATAAGTTCCCAAGTTTTATCCTTACTACCATCATTGACATACATGACCTTGCTATGTGGATGAATCTCTTGACTCTTCACCAATTCCTCGATCTTCCCAACAAACATCGGATTTGTATGAGGTAACACTTGTTCTTCGTTATAACACGGAATAACGATATATAAAATCGGATTATTTCTACTCATTTTTGACTCCTAACCTTTTAATCCCAAAGGGAAAGTTTGTCCCTCTAAATACTCTGACAATCAATTCACACCCTACTAAAGTCAATATTGTCACAACACTTGTTGTAACGTAGCCATTCACAAAAATACCAGTATATCTTGTAGACAGTTGTAAAATTAATTTTTCTACCAACACTAAAACAATCGGGGCATGGACACCATAGTAAATCAAGGTTCTTTGACCGATTAATTTCAAGAGAGTCATTTCAGGAATTGACTTAAAGAATATGAGGGTGGACCATATACCTGAAATTGCAGCAATGTAAAACAAGAGATGGTTTCCAATCTGTTGATAGTAAAGATCAACAATCTGTTTCCCACTCCAATGATAGTTCAACCTACCAACAAATATAGTTAGCAATAAGGCAAGTGGCAAATAATAAATTGCAAAAAACTTTTCCATCTGCGCTAAATATTTTCTCACTCCGACACCTAAGAGTGTAAAGATAATGGCTACAGGGACCAGGTCAATATTCCAGATAAGATAAAAATTCCAAGCATAGATTTTTTGTCCCAAAACGACTAAAAATAAGAGTGATACACTAATCAAAAGCCATTGGATAGTGGTCCATTTTTTTCTGAGAATAAAGTAACTAAAAACATGTGCTAAAAACATGACATTCAGAAACCATAACTGAAAATAAACATGCAAGCGGTCTGACAACAATAACTGTTTAGTAAAATGAATAAGATTAAAACTAAACACTTGTTCAGGATACATGACAAAGAGTTGAAAAAGAAAAACAAAAATATTCAGGCAAAAAAAGGGAACGACCAAACTTTTTATCTTGCTAAGAAAATATTCCTTAAATGATTTGTATTTAGTGACATTTAAAGTAAAACCTGACAAGAAGAAAAATAAGGGGATATGAAAAACATAGAGGAGTATTTTTGCACGAAGAGGCACAAAACTGCTATGCCCTATAATAACAAGTATAATCGCTAGCCCCTTAGCCATATCTAGGTAACCTATGCGCTTTTTCATCCTATCTCCCTTCTCCTGTTCTTAGTCGATAAAGATTCATATCAGAAGTGACCACCTCAACTTCTTCAAAATAAACATCTTTCTGGTAATGTTCTTTCATTATTTTCTTGACTTGATCCATCTTTCCTGAAGAAGGTGACCAAAAGAATAGGATATTCTCCTTATCAATAGCAGAAGAAAGAAGATTACTAGGCTCCTCAACATGATACTTTTTCATTAATTGATAATAATGTGGCGAAAAAGTTTGCCAGTTACCTAAGGTTGTTGTATTTTCAATCAACTGATCTGGCTTCCTTCTAATCGTAGCCAAGCTCGGTTGAGAATTGACAAGTGTTCCATAACCGCCAAAGACAAGCAATTTATCAGAATGTTTTTCCACTACATCATGATACTCTGATACCATGGATGATTGAATGATTGGGAACCAGTAAAGTTCTTGTCCCACACTATTTACCCAGGCCATACTCGCCAGCATTCCTACAAGTTGTAGACTATAAAAAATTCCTCTTTTTTTCAACAGTTTACGCTTATTGTAAAATAAGGGCGCATAGTAGACGAAAAAGATTAAAAAGCTAATGATAATTGGGATATAGACACGTTCTACTACTCTCTGCCTAACAAATAGTGCACCGATTAGTACAAATGGAACAAGCGGGAGTACCCAGCCATAGACTTTCTTTGGCTTGAAGAACAAAAACCAGCCAACCATAACAAAAAGAAAGGTTGTCAAAATAATATTTTGGAAATAATCTTTCACCATCTGAAGTACATTAAAGGAGTACTTTTCAGAGAAAGAACGTACGGATTGAATTTTTGTTAACAGCTCATTGTTCAAAGCATCTTTTTCTGCAAACAACCAGTAGGTTGAAGCAGATAAGTCATTTTCACTGACCCCCAATTCCTGAAATTCCTTGGCATGCTTCTCATACTCAATCGCAGGGAAATCTCTCAAATTGGTACTTAGAGTATTCCAATTTAGGTATTCTTGAACATCTGGTCTCATTAAGGTATAAATTTTATTGGAAGCAAAGATAAGTAAAATGACAGCAGATAACAAGAATAATTCTTTTTTCTTTTTTCCTTTGATGACTTCAAAAGCTAGGAAGGGGAGTAAAAGCAATAATAAACTGGCAATAATTTGCGGCCTAATCGATAAACCTATTACAGACAAAAGCATTCCCGTTAGGTATTTTCTATCAAATAATAATAGTATAGCTACTGTCGATAACAAGTAAGCAATTACTGAAAACGAGAAATACTTCATTAAAACCATTTGAAGCAACATTACTAAGGGAAGTAAGAAATAATATTTCTTTCTAAAAAAGAACTCCAAATAGATGCTAAAACTCAAGCAAAAACTGAGAGCTAAAAAAATAAAATAAATATTCCAATTTGTAAATAATTGTTGAAGAAATACTAAAGCAGATGATAACAAAATTCCAATATAGGGAAGCAACATATTATCACCAGATAATATGGTTTGATTAACCATGATATCATCAACCACTGGATAATCAAATCCCTTAATCAATCTATATCCATAAAAAATAAGAAATGGTAGCAACAGCAAACCAATTCGAATCACTCTATCAATGATTTGTTTATGATTCATTAAAAACTCTTTCTAAAATAAATATTACCTTATCATTCTATCATATTTCAAAATAAAAATCTGTTGAATCAGTATAAATGTCCCGTCCCCTCTATTTGAATTTTCCTTACAAAACCAGTATAATGATAGAATACAAAAATTCTAGGAAGAGAGTCAGATGAATCAATCAGTTTCAAACTTGAAATTAGCTGAACGAGGTGCTATTATAAGCATCTTGACCTACCTTTTCTTGTCAGCAGCTAAGTTAGCAGCAGGCCACCTCCTTCACTCGTCCAGTTTAGTGGCAGATGGTTTCAACAACGTTTCTGATATCATCGGAAATGTTGCCCTCCTCATTGGGATTCGTTTGGCCCGCCAACCAGCAGATAGAGACCATCGTTTCGGTCACTGGAAAATCGAGGACTTAGCAAGCCTCATCACTTCAATCATCATGTTCTATGTTGGTTTTGATGTCTTGCGAGATACGATTCAAAAGATTATTAGTCGCGAAGAAACAGTGATTGACCCACTGGGAGCGATTCTAGGAATGATCTCTGCTGTGATTATGTTTGCTGTTTATCTCTACAACACCCACCTCAGCAAGCAGTCCAAATCTAAGGCGCTTAAAGCGGCTGCCAAGGACAATCTATCAGATGCAGTCACTTCACTCGGAACCACGATCGCCATCCTAGCCAGCAGTTTTAACTTCCCTCTCGTGGATAAATTGGTTGCCATCGTCATTACCTTCTTTATCCTCAAGACTGCCTATGATATCTTTATCGAGTCGTCTTTCAGTCTTTCAGATGGTTTTGATGAACACTTGCTAGAAGATTATCAAAAGGCTATCATGGAAATCCCTAAAATTAGCAAGGTCAAATCACAACGCGGTCGTACTTACGGAAGTAATATCTATCTGGACATCACTCTCGAGATGAATCCAGATCTCTCCGTTTTCGAAAGCCACGAAATTGCGGACCAGGTTGAATCTATGTTATCAGAACGCTTTGGTGTCTTTGATACAGACATTCATATCGAACCAGCACCAATCCCTGAGGATGAAATCCTAGATAATGTCTATAAAAAATTGCTCATGAGAGAGCAACTGATTGACCAAGGAAATCAACTGGAAGAGTTACTTGCAGAAGACTTCATTTATATCCGTCAGGACGGACAAGAACTGGACAAGGATGCCTATAAGTCCGAAAAAGAACTGACATCTGCCATTAAAGAGCTTCATCTAACCTCGATCAGTCAGAAAACAAAACTGATCCGCTATCAGATTGGTGATACCATCCACACAAGCATCTGGCGCCGCCACGAAACTTGGCAAAATATTTTCCATCAGGAAACAAAGATAGAAAAAGACTAAAAAATGAGGCCGGGATAATTCCCGACCTCATTTTTCATGTTTATTTTGCAACGCTCTTAGCAAGAACGAAGTTTCCTAATGTAGCTGAACCATTGCCAGCAACAGCTGGAGTCACGATATAGTCACGTACATCTGGAACTGGTAGGTAGCCATTTAGTAGGGATGTGAATTTCTCACGTACACGGTCAAGCATATGTTGTTGAGCCATAACCCCACCACCAAAGACGATGACATCTGGACGGAAAGTTACAGTCGCATTCACTGCGGCTTGAGCAATGTAGTAAGCTTGAACATCCCAGACAGAGTTGTTGAGTTCAATGTTTTCCCCACGAACACCTGTACGAGCTTCCAAACTTGGACCAGCTGCATAACCTTCCAAACATCCATTATGGAAAGGACAAACACCTTTAAATTCTTTTTCAATATCCATTGGGTGTCTAGCCACATAATAATGACCCATCTCAGGGTGACCAACACCGCCAATAAACTCGCCACGTTGGATAACGCCTGCACCGATACCTGTACCGATTGTATAGTAAACCAAGTTTTCGATACGGCCACCAGCATTATTACGAGCAACTACCTCACCGTAGGCAGAACTGTTTACGTCTGTTGTGAAGTACATTGGCACGTTTAGAGCGCGACGAAGAGCACCAAGCAAGTCAACATTTGCCCAGTGAGGTTTCGGTGTAGTTGTAATAAAACCATAAGTCTTTGAATTTTTGTCGATATCAATTGGACCAAATGATCCAATCGCAAGTCCTGCAAGATTATCAAATTTTGAAAAGAACTCGATAGTTTTATCGATTGTCTCGATTGGAGTTGTTGTTGGAAATTGTGTTTTTTCTACAACGTTAAAGTTTTCATCACCGACAGCACAGACAAACTTTGTACCGCCCGCTTCCAAGCTTCCATATAATTTTGTCATGATAAACCTCTTGTTTTTATTTTCTTTATTATAGCATATTTCGAAAGTCTAAATTTCTCTATTTTTTAGATTTTCCTCTGTAAATCTTACGATTCAAGCAAAAACGAACAAACATGTCATTTGTTCGTTTTTTGATCTATTAAATCGAAAGTAGTGTACTCAATGAAAATCAAAGAACAAACTAGGAATCGAGCTGCAGACAGTACTTGAGTACGGCAAAGCACGTATGACGCAGTTTGAAGAGATTTTCGAAGAGTATTAAGCTTTAACTTCAATGACTGCGTCACCCTTAGCAACTGATCCAGAAGCAACTGGATTTACTGAAGCAAAGTCTGCAGTGTTTGTCACGATAACCATAGTTGTGTTGTCAAGACCTGCAGCAACAATCTTAGCTGAGTCAAATGTTCCAAGAACATCTCCAGCTTTAACCTTGTCACCTTGGGCAACTTTTTGGTCAAATCCTTCACCGTTCATTGAAACAGTGTCGATACCAACGTGAATCAAGATTTCAGCTCCGTTTGCTGTTTTCAAACCATAAGCATGCCCTGTTGGGAAGACGATTGTCACTTCAGCATCAGCTGGTGCATAGACAACATCTTGGCTAGGTTTCACAGCGATACCTTGTCCCATAGCTCCACTTGAGAAGACTGGGTCATTAACGTCTGAAAGGGCAACTACGTCACCAACGATTGGTGTTTGGATGACACCTTCGCTAGGTGCAACAACAGTACCAGTTACTGCTTCGTCAGCCAAACGTTCAGTTGTAGCTTCTGAAGCCACTTCTGCTTCATCTTCATAACCAAACATGTAAGTAAGAGCAAAACCAAGAGCGAATGATACAGCTACCATAAGAAGGTATTGTGGAAGTTGTCCGTTACCAATGTAGAGCATTGTACCTGGGATGATTGTGATACCATTACCAGTACCAGCAAGACCAAGGATAGATGCCAATCCACCACCGATTGCACCAGCGATCAATGAAAGGAAGAATGGTTTACGGAAACGCAAGTTAACCCCAAAGATAGCAGGCTCAGTAATACCTAGGAAGGCAGAAAGAGCAGCTGGGAAAGCAAGTGTTTTAAGTTTTGGATTTTTAGTTTTCACACCAACGGCTACTGTTGCAGCACCTTGAGCAGTCATGGCAGCTGTGATGATAGCGTTGAATGGGTTAACATGGTCAGCAGCAAGCAATTGAACTTCAAGCAAGTTGAAGATGTGGTGAACACCTGATACGACGATAACTTGGTGAACTCCACCAATCAAGAAACCACCAAGACCAAATGGCAAGTTAAGGATAGCTTTTGTTCCAAGAAGGATATAGTTTTCAACAACGTGGAAGACTGGTCCGATAACAAACAAACCAAGAATTGACATTACGAGGAGTGTTACGAATGGTGTTACCAAGAGGTCAAGAACATCTGGAACAACCTTACGAACAGCTTTTTCAAATTTAGCTCCGACAACCCCGATGATGAAGGCTGGAAGAACTGAACCTTGCAAACCAACAACTGGGATAAATCCGAAGAAGTTCATAGCAGTTACTTCTCCACCAGAAGCAACAGCCCAGGCATTTGGAAGTGAACCTGAAACGAGCATCATACCAAGAACGATACCAACGGCTGGGTTACCACCGAATACACGGAAGGTTGACCAAACAACCAAACCTGGCAAGATGATGAAGGCTGTGTCAGTCAAGATTTGAGTGTAAGTTGTCACATCTTCTGGAAGTGTCATTCCAAGAGCATTCAAGAGACCACGCACACCCATGAAGAGACCAGTTGCTACGATAACTGGAATGATTGGAACAAAGACGTCACCAAAAGTACGGATGGCACGTTGGAACCAATTTCCTTGTTTAGCAGCTTCTGCCTTCATCTCATCCTTAGATGTCGTTGGCAAACCAAGAGCTACGACTTCGTCGTACATCTTGTTTACTGTACCTGTACCAAAAATGATTTGGTATTGACCTGAGTTAAAGAAAGCACCTTGAACTTTTTCCAAGTTCTCGATAGCATCTTTGTTGATCTTCGCTTCATCTTTCACCATAACACGAAGGCGAGTCGCACAGTGGGCTACACTGTTAACGTTCTCACGTCCACCCAAGGCTTCGATGACTTTTTTTGCAATTTCTGTATTGGTCATTTGCAAAAATCTCCTTATAAAAAAATTTGTTCTTGTTTGAAAGCGATTTTACTCGCCTCACGAATATTATTCTATCACGTTTAAAAAATATGTCAAGCGTTTTGCAGAAAAAAATTGCTATTTTTTATTTTTTGATTGTTTTTGCTATTTTTTTCATCAACACAGCCATAACACCCTCTAAAATCAAGGTTTTTACTTTAAAGTTTTCAAAAACTTCCATATTTTCATCATTTTTCATAAAATTACGTTCCTAGATTCTGTCAATCGTTTGACATTTTTTTCTTTAATTTAGTGTAAAAGACTTGCTTTTTTATAAGGAAACGTTTACTATTAAGATAGTAGAATTTATGGAGGAAATAGAAATGGAATGGACTACTGAACGTCGTTACAGACCTTATGAAGATTGGACACAAGAAAAAAGAAAAGAAATCCAAAAAAAGATGGCACAATCCCCATGGCATGTCAGCTATCACATTGAGCCAAAGGAAGGTCTCCTCAACGACCCAAACGGCTTTTCTTATTTTGATGGCAAGTGGGTTGTTTTTTACCAAAACTTCCCCTTTGGTGCAGCTCATGGTTTAAAATCTTGGGTTCAACTTGAAAGCGACGATTTGGTGCACTTTACTGAAACAGGTGTAAAAATCTTACCTGATACTCCTCTGGATAGCCACGGTGCTTACTCTGGATCTGCTATGCAGTTTGGCGATCAATTGTTCCTATTCTATACAGGAAATGTCCGTGATGAAAATTGGGTTCGCCACCCTTATCAGATCGGTGCCTTAGTGGACAAGAATGGAAAGATTGAAAAGATTGACAAAATCTTGATTGACCAACCTGCTGATGCTACTGACCACTTCCGCGATCCGCAAATTTTTAACTTTAAAGGTCAATACTATGCTATCGTTGGTGGTCAAGATTTGGACAAAAAAGGGTTTGTCCGTCTCTATAAGGCTATCGAAAATGATTATACAAACTGGCAAGAAGTCGGAGACCTTGACTTCAACAATGACCGTACTGCTTATATGATGGAGTGCCCAAATCTAGTCTTTGTCGGAGAACAACCTGTCCTTCTTTACTGCCCACAAGGTTTGGATAAAAAAGTTCTTGAATACGACAATATCTATCCAAACATGTATAAAATCGGCACTTCCTTTGATCCAGAAAATGCTCGTATGGTAGATGTATCTGAACTACACAACCTCGATTATGGATTTGAAGCCTATGCTACTCAAGCCTTTAATGCTCCTGATGGTCGCGCCCTGGCAGTCAGCTGGCTTGGGTTACCAGATGTTTCTTATCCATCTGACCGTTTCGATCATCAAGGAACCTTCTCATTAGTCAAGGAACTTACAATCAAGGATGGCAAACTCTATCAGTACCCTGTAGCAGCTATCCAGGACCTCCGAGCTTCAAAAGAGGAATTTTCAAATCGTTCTGAAACCAAAAACACCTACGAACTTGAGCTTAACTTAGAAGCCGATAGTCAAAGTGAAATCGTCCTTCTTGCTGATAAAGACGGCAAGGGGCTATCTATCAATTTTGACCTTGTCAATGCTCAAGTAACCGTTGATCGTAGTCAAGCAGGTGAGCAATATGCTCAAGAATTTGGAACTACTCGCTCTTGCTCAGTTACTAATCAAGCAACTACTGTTAATATCTTCATCGACAACTCAGTCTTTGAAATTTTCATCAATAAAGGAGAAAAGGTATTTTCTGGTCGTGTCTTCCCTCATGCGGATCAAAATGGAATCTTCATTAAATCTGGAAACCCAACTGGAACATACTACGAATTAGAATATGGTCGCAAAACTAACTGATGTCGCAAAATTAGCTGGCGTCAGCCCTACTACTGTTTCACGTGTCATCAACAAAAAGGGTTATCTTTCAGAAAAAACCATTCAAAAGGTTAATGATGCTATGCGTGAGCTGGGCTATAAGCCCAACAACCTAGCTCGCAGTCTTCAAGGAAAATCAGCCAAGTTAATCGGTTTGATTTTCCCTAAAATCAGCCATGTTTTCTATGCTGAATTGATTGACAAATTAGAACACGAACTCTTCAAAAAAGGTTACAAGACCATCATCTGTAATAGTGAACACGATTCGGAAAAAGAACGCGAATACATCGAAATGTTAGAAGCCAACCAGGTGGACGGCATCATCTCGGGAAGTCACAACCTTGGGATTGAGGATTACAATCGCGTAACCGCTCCGATCATTTCATTTGACCGTAACCTATCACCAGATATCCCTGTCGTTTCTTCTGATAACTATGCTGGCGGAGTCCTAGCCGCTCAGACTCTGGCTAAAACCGGAGCCAAATCTATCATTATGATTACAGGTAATGACAACTCCAATTCACCAACTGGACTTCGTCATGCTGGTTTTGCTTCTATCTTACCAAAGGCTCCTATTATCAATGTTTCCAGTGACTTTTCACCCCTTCGTAAGGAAATGGAAATTAAAAATATCTTGACCAAACAAAAACCAGATGCGATTTTCGCCTCTGATGATTTGACTGCTATTTTGGTTATTAAAATTGCTCAGGAGCTTGGTCTCTCTGTTCCTGAACAACTCAAGGTGATCGGCTATGACGGAACTTATTTCATTGAAAATTTCTATCCTCACCTCACTACCATTAAACAACCCTTGGAAGAAATTGCTCGCCTAACAGTTGATTTGCTCTTACAAAAAATTGAAGGCAAAGAGGTTGCTACTACTGGTTATTTCTTACCAGTTAGTCTCTTACCAGGTAAAAGTATTTAGACAAAAAGAGTCTGAGACAAAATAGTTCTCAGACTCTTAATTTAGTATACTATCAATAAATAATATTATAGAAGCAATAATAACTATAATTTTACCTATTTGGATAAGCTTATTTTGAGATTTAAATATATTTTCTAACAAAAATATTTGGATCACACACATTATAGGAATTAAATTTTTTGAAATCGAGAAGTATCCAAACAAATAGACTATAAATAATAAAAATAAAACTACATTGTATTTCTTATTCAAAACAGTTATCACCAATTTCCTTAATTCCCAAAATAGTAGACCCCATGTCAACTACAGCATATCCAAATTTTGTAATATTTTCGTAATTAGCTCCAGATTCAGCAATGGATATTAAAGCAGAAGCGGCTGCCTTGATACCTCCTACTGCTGCTATAAATTGTTTAATTTTAACAAGCATACCAATACCAACAGCAGCAGATCCTACCGCCCAAGCAACTGCACCGACACATCCCCAAAAGTCCCTGAACTGTACTTCATTATCAAATTTTAAATCTATACCTTTACTAAGCATATATTTATCAATTTCTTCCTGATTTCCTCTTTCCAACATTCCTTGTGGCATTTCATCTACTGCTTTTAAAATTAATAAAATAGATTCTTCCGATAAATCTTTAAAAGTATTTCCAAGTTTTGTAGCTGAAGCCACCTCATTAGCATGAACAACTGAAACACCTTCTGTAAGTGCTATATTCAATATTACTGTACTAAGTAATGCAACACTCAGCATTTTAATTTTTTATTCCTAATCAAAAATCCTCCTCTCTATATTTTTTTGATTAGGAATCTTAATAATTTACAGTTATATTATAATAAAAATCAAAGCGTCATCAATGCATACATCTTGTTTTTTTGAACAAAAACAGAAAAACTGTCAAATAATGTCATTGAATTAAGAAACTCAAATACGATTCTGTATTTGAGTTTCTTTTATTTGAAAAAACAGTAAAAAGCGCAAAAAATCAAACCAGTCTGAGTTTTTCTTATGATCTTAAGTTTTTCAAAAGAGTTTGGGCTTTTTCTAAATTAAAAGTTTTTTCAGCAATCAAGCTTTCTACTAGCTTAGGTACTTCTTTCTCTGTAGCTCCTGCTAAAAGTGCTAGAGATTTTGCTTGAAGTTTCATGTGTCCATGCTGGATCCCTGTGCTGACCAGAGCTTTAAGTGCTGCAAAGTTTTGAGCGAGACCAATCGAAACGATAATTTGAGCCAATTCTTTGGCAGATGGATGACCAAGCAACTCATGGCTGAGAACGACTCTAGGATTGAGACCAATTGATCCACCCTTGGTAGCAACCGGCATCGGCATGGTCAGCTCTCCTATTAGCTCTTCTGTTTCCAAATCCATCGTCCAACGACTGAGACCTCGATAGGAACCATCATGACTGGCATAGGCATGCGCTCCCGCTTCGATAGCCCGCCAATCATTTCCAGTAGCAATCAAGAGAGCATCGATTCCATTAAATATTCCCTTATTGTGAGTAGCTGCTCGATAAGGATCTGCCTGAGCAAACTGGCTGGCTAAAACCATTTTTTCAGCTAGTTCACGCGCTTCATCCTTCTGGCGACTCAAATAACGAAAGGCAATCCGACAAGTTGCAGTTACTAGAGAATCTGTTGCGTAGTTGGATAAAATGCCCATTAAACTTTGCCCTTGACTTAGAGCCTCTAAGCTAGGTTTTAAAGCTTCAAGCATGGTATTGAGCATATTAGCTCCCATGGCTTCCTGAGTATCCACATGGAGATAAACCACTAAAAAATCAGCCTCACCAGAAATTTTCTCAACTGTTAGCTCTCTGGCTCCACCACCACGTTTGACAATAGATGGATAGGCTTGGTTTGCTTGTTCGAGCAGCTCTGCTTTCTGACTCAAAATAGCCTGACATGCTTTATCCCTATCTGGAACCTGATAAAGAGCTACCTGACCAATCATTTGGCGTTGATGAACCTGAGCAGTAAAACCACCCGCACGTTTGATAATCTTACTAGCAAAACTAGCTGCAGCAACAACAGATGGCTCTTCGGTCACATAAGGAACGGTGTACTCTTGACCGTTTACCAGTACTTCTGGAACTATTGAGTATGGAAGCGAGAAGGTCCCCACCACATTCTCACTCAGCTGGTCCGCAACTGCTAGACTAAGATTTTCATTTTGCTCAAGACTGTCTTGGGCTTCCATAGAAGTAAGCGCCTGAGACTTAACGAACTCAAGGCGCTCTTGAATTGATTTTTTAGCAAATCCATTCCAATTTTTTTTCATTATTTTTCAACCTTGCTGTAGCGACGTTGGTGTTCTACAATCTCAACCAGAGCATAGTCCTGTCCTTCATAGCCTGACATGGTTGCAGAACCAGACTCATCAAAGTTTGCTTCCTCAAAGAAGATTCGTTCATAATCAGCTACGCTCAATGCTTGACGCTGGTCTAGCAAGTCTAAGCGATTTTTCTGCAATTGCTGTTCATAGCCTTCGACCAATTCCACACTGAAGAACTCAGATACAGCACCACTACCATAGCTGTAGAGGGCAATCTTATCCCCAGCTTTCAGACTATCAGAATTTTCAAGAAGAGACAAGAGTCCTAAAAAGAGTGAACCCGTATAGATATTTCCAACTTTTTGACTATAAATAATGGATTCATCAAAGTGCTTTTGAAGTAAATCCTTTTTCTCTTGAGGTAGAGATTTATCGAGGATTTTTTTCAATCCCTTGAGAGCTAGTTTTGGATATGGCAAATGGAAACAAATAGCTTCAAAATCATTCAAGTCGCAATCATAACGCTTTTGGTACTCTTCCCAAGTCGTTTTTAAGCTATCAAGATACTGCTGTGTTGAGTAAACCCCATTTACAAATGGTGTCGTTGAATAATTTGGACGCCAAAAGTCCATAATGTCACGAGTCTGCGCAACGTTATCGTTGTTGAAGACCATAACGCGTGGATTTTGGCTAATCAACATGGCAACACAGCCTGCACCTTGAGTTGGTTCTCCAGGAGTTTCAACACCATACCTTGCAATATCACTGGCTAGTACCAAAACTTTTGATTTTGGAGAATTTTCTACGTGTAACTTAGCATAGTGAAGTGCTGCAGTTGCACCATAGCAAGCCTCCTTGATTTCAAAACTACGAGCAAAAGGTTGAATTCCAAGCAAACCGTGTACAAAGACAGCTGCAGCTTTACTCTGGTCAATCCCAGACTCTGTCGCAACGATAACCATATCAATCTCTTGCTTCTCTTCTTCAGTCAGGATAGAATTTCCTGCACTAGCAGCCAAAGTAACAATATCCTCTGTTAAAGGAGCGATACTCAATTCTTTTAAAAGGAGTCCTTTACTCAATTTTTCAGGATCAATTCCTCGGGTTTCTGCTAAATCTTGTAATTTCAAAACGTATTGACTGGTCGCAAAACCAATCTTATCAATACCGATTGTCATATTTACCTCTATTTTTATCATTCATTGTAAAAATTCGTTCACCTCTATTTTATCACAATTGAAGTCAAAAGCGCTAAAAAAGACTTGATTCCCCAAATCAAGTTCATTTTCAAAACCTTATCTCATTTTTAGGCTAGTCCAACAAACAGAACTTTAGGGCTACAAAAAATCGAGTCTTAGCTAGCTCGATTCTTTTTGAGATAATGATACAATTTCAACAAAACTGTTCCACTGGCCATTCCAATGGAGATAACGAGAGCCGACATCATGACTAACATGGCACTAGAAATGGCATGACTGTAGTCACCTGTAACGAAGAAGGAAGTGGTTCGATAGGACAGATAACCTGGTACTAGTGGTGCCAATATAGCCAGAGCAAAAACAACTGCTGGTGTCTTATAGAGGATACTCATAATCTGGCTGACACAAGAACCAATCACCGCAGCAATAAAGGTTGCCAAAATAACATTGGTTGGTTCCTTGAGTATCAGATAGAGTAGCCAGATAGACATTCCCAAAACACCACCAGGTATGAGCATGGAACGCTGGACATTTAAGACGATTAAAAAGGTGATAATAGCAAGCAGACTTGCCAGAGCTTGCAATAAAAATGTTGTTAGTGTCATATTAGTTCATGAGTACGAGGGCAACTGATGTTCCAGCCCCTAAGGCAAGGGTAATCAGCAAGGATTCAAACATCTTGCTCATACCAGAGTTAATGTGATTGGTCATAATATCTCGAACAGCATTGGTCAGGGCAATTCCAGGCACAAAGGGCATAACCGCACCTGCAATCACTAAATCCGCCGTCGATGGTAAACCAGAATAGCGCGCCCAAAATTGTGCAATCAAACCAAAGACAAGAGCACCTGCAAAAGCTGTCATAAAAGGAATACGAATAAACTTCTCTACATAGAGAGAGCAAGTAAAGGCAAACAAGGTCGCTACTCCTGCTCCGATTGCATCGTAGACATTCCCACCAAACATGATTGAAAAGAAAGGAGCACTGAGGGTCGCTGCAGCAGTTAATTGAACATTGGTATAGGGAGATGCCTTGGCATTCAATTCCTTTAGTTGGATAAAAGCTGTATCCAGATCAAGCTGTCCTGCTACAAGTTGTCGTGAAATCTGGTTAACATCACATACCTTCTCAATATTATAAGAGGAGGAGGTCACTCGCTTCATACGAGAGATATTTGTATTTTCAATGGAGAAAAAAATGGCGGCAGGCATGGCCAAAACATTACAATCCATAATACCCTGTGAATGAGCAATCCGAATCATGGTATCTTCAACACGATAAATCTCAGAACCATTGCGAAGCAGAATTGTTCCAGCTAGCATGATGACATCAATAACTGCATTCAGTTTTTTTGATTCTTCCATGTTTCCCTCCTTTTTCAAACTCCATTTTATTTTATCATAATTTCGGAGGAAAAAAAATCTTTGCCACAAAAACTGTGACAAAGATTATTTAGTTATCCGTGTTATGTTCGTCCACATGAGTTGGTGTAGACGAAGATGGTGTCGATGGTCTTTGAGACGGCACCGTATTATCTGTCCTGTTAGAGTTACGCTGGCTCGAAGATGGAACAGAAGAAGATGATGGTGGGGTTTTTGGTTTATAAATAGAAATCTTTATACGGGTCGTAGCTAAATCAACTTTCTCACCTAGTTTTGGACTTTGATCCACAACAGTTCCTTCAGCAGTACCCTCAGGAGCTGTCGATACCTCTACTACTTCGATATTGGCTTCTTTGACACCAACAATTTGAATTAAGTTATTCTTTGTAAATTCAAGACTTGAGCCAATATAACTTGGCATGGTCACGGTTGTCACCTTTTTAGCAACAGTCAAAACGATAGAAGTTGCCTTGCTAAGATCATAGGTTGTACCTTCTGCTAGACTCTGTTTTAAAATCACACCTGATTCTGATTCACTGGACTCTTCTTCTTCAATCTTAATCAGATTTTCAGGAACCTTTTTCCCTTTCAATTCTGCAATAACATCAGTAGATTTGCGTCCAATATAGTTTCCAATCTTAAATGATTGTTTACCTGAAGATATGATTAGATTAACTTTAGACCCTTCTTTGCGAGCTGAGCCAGCATCTGGATCTGTACGAATAACTCTCCCTTCTTCTACCGTATCACTCGCTTCCGTTTTCTCATCACCGACTTCAAAGTTGGCTTTTTTCAAGGTTTCCTTAGCTTCAGCGACTGTTTGTCCTGCAACTTTTGGAATCTCAACAGTAGCTGGTGTTCTGGATAAAATCCACACCAAAGAAGCGGCAACCAATACGAAACTTGCTAGTAGAACTAGATAACGTGCTTTAAAACGACGGTTTTTCACTGGTTTTTCCACAGATTTTTTAGTACTTACTTCTGAGCTAGCTTTAGTTGCCTGATGGCTATCTGTCTGTGGTTGAACCTTAGGAATAGAGGTCAAGGTTGTTTGAGAAACCTTTGGCAATGTCTTTGTGTCCGCCTTAGTAGCATCATCAAAAACAAGTTTAGGTTCATTTCTACGGTTATAAGATAGACTGCTAGATAAATCAACATACATCTCTGAAACCGACTGGTATCGATCTGTTAGCTTTTTAGCAGTTGCTTTGATAACCACATTCTCCAAAGCTTGGGGAACAGATGGGTTTTCAGCGATAACTGACGGCAGTGGTTTCTGGAAATGCTGGAGAGCGATGGTTACTGCACTATCGCCATCATAAGGGATATGCCCTGTCAGCATTTCATAGAAAATAATCCCCATGGCATAGATGTCACTTTGGAACGTTGCTTTAGAACCACGAGCCTGCTCAGGTGACAAATAATGCACAGAACCCAACATAGAGTTGGTCTGAGTCAGACTGGTCTCTGCAAAGGCTACGGCAATCCCAAAGTCCGTTACCTTGGCCGTCCCATCCGGAGTTAAAAGAATGTTTTGAGGTTTTAAGTCACGATGGACAATACCTTTAGTGTGCGCTAAGCGCATAGCTAAGAGAATCTGACCCATGATACGGACAGCTTCTTCATTTGATAGGGGATAGTGTTCTTTGATATAGCGCTTGAGATCAAGACCGGCTACATATTCCATAGCCAGGTACTGTTGACCGTCCTCTTCGCCGATATCCGTTATCCGAACGATATGGGGATGATCTAAGTCAGCCATTGCACGCGCTTCACGCTGAAAACGAGCAACAGCAATCGGGTCAGTCTGGTAGTTAGTCCTCAAGACCTTTACAGCTACCTCTTCCCCGTCTAAAATCAAATCCTTGGCCAGGTAGACATCTGCCATACCTCCACGGCCAATTTGTTTGACAATCCGATACCGCCCGGCAAAAATCTTGCCGATCTGGATCATAGTGCCGCCTCCTCCTCAATTGAAACAAGGGCAACTGTAATGTTATCAAGCCCTCCGGCATTGTTTGCAAAACGAATCAAGGTCGCTGCTTTATCATCAAGCGAGATATCACTTGTGACAATATCACAGATTTCACTAGGTGAAATCATATTTGTCAGACCATCGCTATTGAGCAAGAGATAGTCTCCAGCTTCCAAGCTGACAATTCCCAAGTCAGGTTGAATTTCGTCTTTTTGTCCGATAGATTGGGTGATAATATTTTTTTGTGGATGCGCTTCTGCCTCTTCTGGTGTCAGTTGACCTGCCTTGAGCAATTCGTTAACCAAGGAATGATCACTTGTCAGTTGACGGTACTCTTCCCCTCGAATGAGACCGATTCTAGAATCTCCGATATGGGCATAAATTGCCTGATTTCCGATAACCGCAAGAGCTTCGAGGGTTGTCCCCATTCCCTTGTAGGCTTCATCTCGTCCTAGTTGATAAATCTTTTGATTTTCAACTTCTAGATGGTGGGCAAACCATTCGCGAACTTCATTAACGGTGTCGATCTGGGTATCTACCCATGACACACCCAAGTCAGTCACAGCCATTTCGCTAGCAATATTTCCTGCGCGATGACCTCCCATTCCGTCAGCCAAGAGAATCATTGTACAACCTGCTCGATTGACAAAAAGATTGACATAGTCTTGATTATTTGTACGTTTCTGACCCACATCTGTTAATAATGAAATCTCCATTGTGTCAGTTCCTTCCTAATTGGACATCTTACGAAATTGGCTGATGAAGAATCCATCACTTCCGTATAATTCCGGAGTAATAAGGATACAGCCATCTTTTAGAATATCCTTGCATTCGTGTTCTAGTTTAACCTGCTCGAACTCGGGATGACTTTCTAAAAATGCTTGAACCACTTTAAAGTTCTCTTCCGAGACAATAGTGCAGGTACTATAGGTTATTATACCACCTTTTCGTAGTGTTTGACAAACACTACCTAATATTTCCAGCTGAATTTCCTGTAATGACGCGAAATCTGATGTTTCTTTATTGTATTTGATATCTGGTTTCCGACGCAATAGACCAATCCCTGAGCAAGGGGCATCAACAAGAATCTTATCAAATTGATCCTTACCAAAAAACTCGTGAACCTTTCGGGCATCCAATTTTTGTGTTTGAACACGGTCTGCTACGCCTAAACGCTGAGCATTTTCTTGAATCAAGTCTAACTTGTGGTCATACAAGTCTAGAGCTATTACTTGACCGGTCGTGAGGTAAGAGGCTATATGAGCTGTCTTACCACCTGGGGCTGCACAGGCATCCAAAACCTGCTCAGTGCCTTGTAAATCAAGAGTTGGAGCAACCAGTTGACTAGACTCGTCCTGAATAGTAATAGCACCTTCAGCAAATAAATCATGGCCTGCAAAATGCCCCTGCTCCTTGACCAGACCAGAAGCTGATAAAGCAGAATCACTTGCACCGAGCAGAGCTTTGATTTCCTCTTTTCGGTTCAAATCTGTTACGCGAATACTGGCTTTATTCCGTTGCAAAAGACTCTCAAAAATCGCTTGCGCTCGCTCCTCCCCGTACTCTTCCTTGAGTTTCGAAATCAACCAAACTGGTAAAGAATAGGCAATAGAATCACGCTTATTTTTACGCTTGATAGAGGCAATATCTGGCAAACCTTCTCGCAGGATACGGCGCAAAACTGCATTGACCAATTTTTCGCTACCCTTTTTGCGAAGTTTAGCCAGTTCCACCGCTTCATTGACCACTGCATGATCAGGAAGCTTATCCAAGTATTGGAGTTGGTAGACACTCATGAGAAGCAAAACATAGAGCCAGCTGTCTAGCTTGTCTCTATCCTCAATAAAGTGAGACAAATACCATTCTAAAGTTAGTTTACGAGCTACGGTTCCATAAACAAGCTCTGTCACTAAGCCCTTGTCTGCTGCTGACAGTTGACTTCCCTTAAGGTGTTTATTTAAGGCGATATTGGAGTAGGCTTGATTGACAAAGACATCCTCTAGCACCTTTAAGGCTAAGTTTCTAGCCGTTTCTACTTTAGTCACCAAATCGTTCTCCTACAGCCAAACTTCGTCCAACACCGTTGAGGAAGGAAGCAATGTCCATCTTAGGTTTTCCTGCTGGTTGAACCTGTTTGAGAGATAGAGCTCCTTCTGCTGTTGCGACAATCAATTCTTTCTTACCGATGGAGAGTATCTCACCCGGATTACCCTTCCCTTCTACAGGCAGAGCTTCATAGATTTTGAAGCGTTCTCCCTTGAGGAAGGTATGAGCAACTGGCCATGGATTCATCCCACGGATTTGATTAAAGAGTTGACGGTTGGTCTTGTTCCAGTCCAACTTTTCTTCCTCAGGTTTGATATTAGGCGAAAATGTAACCTGGCTTGGATCTTGCGGTTGAGGCTGAATTTCACCAGCTATATAAGCAGGAAGGGTCTCTAAAAGTAAATCACGACCCACTATAGCCAATTTTTCAAATAAGGTGCCGACATTGTCCTCATCAGTAATTGGAATACTACGACGAGAAATCATATCTCCTGCATCCATTTCCTTGACCATTTCCATAATGGTTACTCCTGCCTCCTCATCACCCTGAATCAAGGCATAATGGATAGGAGCACCACCACGGTGTTTAGGAAGGAGCGAAGCATGAACATTGACTGCAAAATCCATGCTATCAAGGAGTTTACTTGGGAGGAATTGTCCAAAAGCTGCTGTTACAATCCCATCAGCTCCCAAATTCATGATGGCTTCCATTTCTGGACTACCCGATAATTTTTCAGGTTGGTAAATAGGAAGTCCTGCCTCTTTGGCAACTTGTTTCACTGGGGTTTCTTGGATGACTTTTTTACGTCCAACTGCACGGTCTGGCTGAGTTACAACTGCTAGAATCTCATAGCGATCATCTGTCAAAAGTCCCTTTAAAACAGTCGCTGAAAATTCAGGCGTTCCCATAAATATTAGTTTTGTCATATCTTCTCCTTCTTATAAAAATTGTTGCGGTTCGTGGTCAATACTGAGACGAAGTTCGCTATTTTCCCGTTCTTGTGTCAAGGCCAAGACCTGGTTAAGGGTTGGACCAAGATCATCTTCTAAACGGTATTTGATTAAAATCTGGTAATGATAGAGGTTGTGGGTTCGAGCAATAGGTTTTGGCGTTGGACCAAGAATTATACTAGCATCCGACAAACCTGACCGCAATATTTCCATGACTTGATAAGCACGTTTAAGAACCTCTTCTTCTTTCTTATGAGACAAGGTAATTCCAATTGTGAAATAATAAGGTGGATAACCCAACTGACGTCTGATGCCCATTTCATAGGCATAAAAGCCTTCATAGTCCTGATCCTTGGCAAAGCGAATAGCATAGTGCTGAGGATTGTAAGACTGGATCAAGACCTGCCCAGCTTTTTCAGCCCTTCCTGCTCGTCCTGCCACCTGGGTCAAGAGTTGGAAAGTTCTCTCAGAAGAACGGAAATCAGGCAGGTTCAAGGCTGTGTCCGCATTGAGAACACCAACCAAGGTCACATTTGGAAAATCCAATCCCTTAGCAATCATCTGGGTCCCCAGTAAAATATCTGCCTCTCCTTTTCCGAACTGGTCTAGTAGAGCTTGGTGACTGCCCTTCTTACGAGTTGTATCCACATCCATGCGCAGAATACGTGCCTCTGGAAAGAGTTCTGTTAGCTCATCATAGGCTTTCTGAGTTCCTGTTCCATAGTAACGAATACTGCGACTTTGACAGTTTGGACAGACATGAGGAATTTCCTTAGAAAAACCACAATAATGACAATTCATAGTCTTAGTATCCATGTGCAAGGTCAAGGAAATATCGCAGTTAGGACAGGTATCGACGGTCCCACATTCCCGGCACATGACAAAACTGGAATAACCACGACGATTGAGCATGAGAACAACCTGCTCTTTTTTGTCCAGTCGATCTTGAATTGCCTCAATGAGAGGAGGTGTAAAGTTTGATGTTTCATTCTGCCCGATGTAATCACGGAAGTCAATGAGTTGAACTTCAGGAATACTTGCTAAAGGATTGGCCCGTTGAGTCAGACGCAGATGCTGATAGACACCCTTGCCAGCACGTGCACGGCTTTCTAAACTCGGTGTTGCAGAACCAAGGACTAATGCTGCTTGATTGTACTGGGCTCGTAAAAGAGCCACATCCCTAGCATGATAACGCGGATTGCTATCTTGCTTGTAGCTGGCCTCATGCTCTTCATCGATAATGATAACACCTAGATTTTTTAAAGGCGCAAAAATAGCAGATCTGGCCCCTACAACTACCTGAGCATCTCCACGCTCCACCTTGCGCCATTCATCGTACTTTTCACCATTGGACAAACCCGAATGGAGAATGGCTACTTGTTCACCAAAACGAGCAATAAATCGCTCTGTCATTTGAGGTGTCAGAGAGATCTCTGGTACAAGAACAATCGCTGTTTTTCCCATATCCAAGGCACCTTGGATAATCTGCAAGTAAACCTCAGTTTTCCCACTTCCTGTAATTCCTTGAAGGAGAAAGGGAGAGTGTTGCTTCCCTATCGCGCCAGCAACCGCCTCACAGGCTACTTTTTGCTCTGGGTTTAACTCTAAGGCTTGATTTGACTCGATTCCTTCAAAGTAAGCAGCTGAACGTTGAACTTCCTTCTGAAGAATCGTCAAAGCACCCTGTTCCACAAAGAAATTGACTTGTTCCCGTGAGTAATTTTCTAATAAGGCTGACAAAGGAGTACTTTCTGGATGAGCTAATAAATAATCTCGCAGTTCCAATTTCTTCTTGGCACGATTTGAGATTTCTAGTTTTTCTAAATGATTAAGATTCACTTGAATCCAAGACTGCGTCTTAACTTTCTTCTGATCCACAGCCTGATACTCTAGCTTCAAGATTCCTTTTCGGGTCAAACGCATCATCTCAGCTTGCTTTCCCAGGTCAAGAGATGAAAATGCTAGAGACTCCTGCGAACCAAACAATCGCTCTTTATCTTCCTGACTCAAGCCTTCCAGAGGATAGAGGATTTTATCATAACTAGAGTTCAAAAATCCAGGAAGCATGGCTTTAAGAATAGAGATTTTGTATGAGAAGACTGATTTACGTAGTTCTTCAGCTAGCCAGAGTTGTTCCTCCGTTAAGACAGGAGAAAAGTCCAGTACCTCGGCAATTTCTTTTAAGTCCTCGTCTGCCACATCTGCATCAGATTGAGACTCCAACCCAAGAACAATTCCCTGAATCAAGCGATTGGCCTTCCCAAAAGGCACATGAACTCGCATGCCAACTTCCAGCATCTCTTCAAATTCCTCTGGAATCTTGTAGCTATATGGCTGGTCTGTCTGCATCAAGGGAACATCCACAATGATTTTTGCAATAGCCATATCCTCACCTCCTTCTTTGCTTAAATCCTTTTAATTGATTGAGTATTCTTACAATAGAAAAAATAAGATTGAGTCCCCCCAACCTTAAATTTTTTCACCTTCTTCTTTTTCTTTCGCGATTTGCTCTTTAATTTTCTTTTCTTCTTCTTCTTTCAATCGTCTTTCTTCTTCGATACGACGACGAACAGCTTCGCGTTTCCCTTCTGGATCTGGGTGGATGGTTACATTCCCAGATTCAATTTCTTCCAGGGCACGAAGAGTAGATTTTTCAGATTTAAATTCTTGAGTAGCAGGTGCTCCAGCTTCTAATTCATGAGCACGCTTTGCTTCCAAGATGACGAGTGAATATTTTGATGGTACCTTGTCAAGTAAGGTATCAATAGAGGGTTTAAGCATCATTTGTTTGTACCTGTTTTCTAAATTTTATCGAATAGTCGGAGACTTTGGTAGCATATCCTGATAATGACCAATCACGCGGTCTACACGGAAATGTTCTGCTTCAATCACACGTTTGACACGTTCTGCGGCAAGAGGAACATGATCATTTACAATAGCGTAGTCATACTCACGCATCAAAGCAATTTCTTCCTTGGCTTTTTCGATACGCTGAGCAATTACTTCTGCACTATCGGTACCACGGCCTACGAGACGGTCTTGCAATTCTTCCAGATCTGGTGGTGTCAAAAAGATAAAGACAGCATCTGGAACTTTTTTCTTAACCTGAAGAGCTCCCTGCACTTCAATTTCAAGAAAGACATCGATTCCCTTATCAAGCGTTTCGTTGACATAGGTCAGAGGAGTTCCGTAGTAGTTGCCTACATACTCTGCATACTCTAACATTTGCCCTTGACGGATCAATTCTTCAAATTCTTCCCGTGTACGGAAGAAATAATCAACACCATCTACTTCACCTGGACGTTGTGCCCGCGTTGTCATAGATACAGAATATTGAAATTGGTTTTCAGAACTCTCAAAAATTTCTCGTCTAACCGTTCCTTTTCCAACTCCTGAAGGACCTGAAAAAACGATTAGTAAGCCTCGGTCTGCCATTATGTCTCCTTTAGATAGTTTGTGAAATGACTTGAAAATTTCTGTAAGATTATATGTCTAAAGCCATTTCTGCACACTACAATCTTTCTATCTAGTGTAACAAAAAAGCAGTAATTTTTCAACTGCTCTTTCTTATTTATTTTGCATAATCAACTGCACGAAGTTCACGAATCACGGTTACCTTGATATTTCCTGGATAATCGAGATTGTTTTCGATTTTCTCACGAACTTTATGAGCCAAGATTGTGACTTTGTCATCTTTGATTTGACCTGGATTTACCATGATACGGATTTCGCGACCTGCTTGAAGGGCAAAGCTATTTTGAACACCTTCAAAGCTATTAGCAATTTCCTCTAAATCATGGAGACGTTTGATGTAGCTTTCAAGTGATTCACTACGAGCTCCTGGACGGGCAGCACTCAAGGCATCCGCCGCAGCAACGATGACTGCGATCACACTTTCAGGTTCTACATCTCCGTGGTGACTGGCAATAGTATTGACCACAACTGGGTGTTCCTTGTACTTGCGAGCCAATTCAGTACCAATCTCAACGTGGCTACCCTCTACCTCACGGTCAATGGCTTTACCAATATCGTGAAGGAATCCCGCGCGACGAGCAAGGGTAGCATTTTCACCAAGTTCACTAGCCATGATACCAGCCAACTTAGCCACTTCAATCGAGTGACGCAAGACGTTTTGTCCGTATGAAGTACGGAACTGCAAGCGACCCATAATCTTCATCAAGTCTGGGTGAAGATTCGGTGCACCAATTTCATAGGCTGCAGCTTCACCATATTCACGAATCTTGTTATCAATCTCTTGACGATTTTTCTCAACCAACTCTTCGATACGAGCTGGGTGAATACGTCCATCCTTAAGCAAGGTTTCCATAGTCATACGGGCAATCTCGCGACGGATAGGATCAAAACCTGACAAGGTTACCACTTCTGGCGTATCATCAATGATGACATCAACCCCTGTCAAACTTTCAAAAGTACGGATGTTACGCCCTTCACGACCAATGATGCGACCTTTCATGGTATCATCAGGCAGATGAACCGTAGAGTTAGTAGACTCAGCCACATACTCACCAGCAATTCTCTGCATAGCTTGGGACAAGATATCCTTAGCCAATTTGTCTGAACGTTCCTTGACTTCTTGCTCAGCCTCACGAATACGACCAGCAATTTCCTTAGTTAAGTTTTCCTCTGTCTGAGCCAAGATAATGTCTTTTGCTTCCGACTGAGTCAGAGTTCCGATACGTTCTAGTTCAGCTTGCTTTTGTTTCTCAATTTCTTCTAGTTGCTCTTCACGTACATCAAGGTTTTTTGCTCTATCAGAAATACTTTGTTCTTTTTGTTCAAGTGTTTTTTCTTTGTTCGTCAAATTGTCATCTTTACGATCAAGACTGCTAGCACGTTCGGTCAAACGACTTTCGATTTGCTTGAGTTCTTGACGTTCTGATTTAAATTCAGCGTCCACTTCTTCACGGTATTTTCTGGCTTCTTCTTTGGCCTCCAATAGTGCTTCTTTTTTAAGAGACTTGCTTTCGCTCTTAGCTTCATTGAGTAATAAATCCGCTTCGCGCTCAGCTTGTCCTCGTAAATTAGTTGCTTCTTGTTCAGCATTTAAAAGCATCAGCTCTGCAGCCTCTTGTGATGATTTCATCTTGACTGAGATGCTGACATATCCAATGACTAAACCAATGATGACGGCAAAAACAACGATAACAATCGCCATAATTTCCATGTTTTTACCTCAATTTATTTGTTTATCCGAATGATATGCATTCTTATATATTTTACCATAAAAAATCATTTTTAACAAACCTTAATTTGAAGTTGTTTTGGTCATTTCAAGGCTAAAAATCCTTATTTTCCCTAATAAACTAGGCTATTGTTACTAAGAAAATTTTTAAAGATTTTTTACACACAAATTATAAAAAGTCCACCTCTCAGTAGACTTAGTAGTAATCTTTAAAGGACAAGAAAGCGATGCTATCTCCATCCATCATATATATCAAGCGATTTTCTGCATCAATACGACGTGACCAAGCTCCTTGGTAATCATACTTGAGCGGTTTTGGTTTACCAATTCCTGTAAAAGGATCGCGTTGAATATCCTTGATTAGTTTATTGATTCTTTTTAGTGTTTTCTTATCTTGGTTCTGCCAATAGCAATAATCCGCCCAGACGTCTTCTGTAAACTTGAGTAGCATCCATCACTCCTCAATCACATGCACCTGAGTGTGTCCCGCACGAACTTGGGACATTCCTCGCAAGACCTTGTCAGAAAGTTCCTTATTCTGAGCAATTCTCAAGGTTTCTTGAATACTATCCCACTCGCTCTTTGAAAGGACTACAATGTCCTCGTCTGGATTTTTGTTGACAACTGTCAAAGGTTCAAATTCATCGTTTACCTTCTTCATATAGTCCTTTAAATGATTTCGGAAAGTTGAGTAAAGAACTGCTTCCATAACCATACCTCGTTTTACCTCTTTTCCACTATTATACACGAAAAGAAAGAAATTGTCAGGAACTTGTACAAGTTTTTCCATTTCTATCTATTTATTCGAAAAAACTTAAAAAGCCTACCTCTCAGTAGACTTAGTTCGATTCGATTTTAATCGGTACTCTACCAAAATTCTGCTCTGAGAAATTTGGATTCCCCAATTGATAGATTTGATCTGCCTTTTGGGTCATGACATCCCAGGGCTCTTTACCAATTCGGCTGACTAGATGGACTTGTTCTTTCAGAGATTTGAGGTGGTTCCTGCCTTTTTCGGTAAAACCGAGAACATGAATACCTTCTGGCGAATCACTTTCTCTAGCCTGCACCAAGATATAGGTCAAGAGGCGTCTAACACGCGCCTTGGTGTAACGCTTGGTCGCAACCACCTCAACCAAGTCTTCCACAGACTTGGCTGTTTTAATAGCCTCTTTAATGCGCACTGCCATTTCCTGATTGACCTGATAGATAGTGGTTAGGTCTGGATTGGACAAGATTTGATAGCGGAGCAAGGGAAAATAGTCTTCCCAGCTCACCTTACTGGCCTGCTCAAATATGGCAACAGAAGACATAAAGCGTTCTAAGAAATCTTTGTCCCTTTGGTGCTGACGGAGGGCTGTCGCCGAGGCGAAGTCCACATCCTGGTCCACAGAATGGTAACCAGCCCCCTGACGCTGAATCGGATGAAGTCTGATGTTTCGTCCTGCAACCGCCTTGGCATAAGCGAGAGCAAGGACATGATTAGGCGTATTGCCTGAAAAATCAAGACCTGCAAACTCCTTCCACATAGCTTGCGTTTTCTGAGGATAAGAGAGAGAATCAGGCAGATTTTCCACAAATTTCTCCATCTCAACTCCTTTCTCTGTGTATAAGTCAGCGATTTTCTGATAATCTCGAACTTCCTCTGTCCCAAAAACTAGACTATCAATGCCCAAGCGAGCCAAGATACCCACAGCTCCTTGACCGAAAAAATCTGCTGCTTGGACACTGACTAAAAAGGGCAATTCTACCACTAAGTCCGCCCCATTTTCCAGCGCCATCTGAGCCCGTGTCCACTTATCCACGATAGCAGGCTCCCCACGCTGTATGAAATTCCCAGACATGGCAACAATTTTCAGTCCCTCCGCCTGGTCCAGCAGGTATTTGTGGCCATTATGAAAAGGATTGAACTCCGCGATAATACCTGTAATGGTCATGATATTCTCCTACTTTTGTGCCACAAAAAACCAACGGGTGCTAGTTTCTGTAGGCTCCTTGTCTTCAAAGTCCGCAAAGAGTTTGAAGGATTTGAAACCAGCCTGTTCCAGCAAGATATCATAGGTCAAGACCTCGTAAGTTCGTTCCTCATGTACCTCATCATGACGGCTAAAGGAACCATCTGCCTCCTTGACAAAGAAGGTCAGTTCATGCACGATGGAGTGAGGAGCATCGTCCTCATAGGTATCCCAAAGCATGGCAAAGTCTTCGGCGTTTTCATGGTAGGAATAGCCTGGGAAGACCTCATCTGTCTGGTAAGTCGAATGCACATCAAAGATAAAGACCCCATCCTCATTGAGAGCATTATAGACTTCTTTAAAGACATCCCCTACTTCCACTTCATCCTGCATGTAACAGATTGAGTCCGAGTAACACGTGACAAAGTCGTATTGACCAGCCTTGGATAAATCCAGCATATTGCCTTCAATGAAATCAATCTTTTGCTTGGCTGAAGCCGCTCTCTTTTCGGCAATCTTCAACATATCCGCACTCAAATCAAGTCCAGTCACATCAAAACCCGCTTGAGAAAAGCGCACAGACTGGATCCCTGTCCCGCAAGCAAGCTCCAAGAGTTTCTTTCTGTCCTTGGTTTTAGGTAAATGACGCAGAGAAAAGTCCGTCCATTTGTCGTATAAACTATCATCCATAACCGCATCATAGACCGCCGCAAAAGTTTCATAAGTTGCCATAATCATGATACCAAGAGCCCCATGGTAAACACCACTAGCCCTTACCTTTCTAACAATTTTCTTCTAACATAAGCAAATAAAACCCAGTTGATTACAACTGAGTTCATCTTCTATGCTAAGGCTTCTGAAATGTCTACAGAATTTGCCTCATGCCATAGTTTTTCGAGGTTATAGTGGGCACGCATTTCTTCTGAGAAGATATGCACTACGACACTACCGAGGTCTAATAGGACCCAGCCTCCAGCTGCATCGCCTTCAACATGACTACCTTTAAAGCCAGCTTCAGCTACTTTTTCACGGATATTGTCAGCGATAGCATCCAACTGACGGCTATTCATAGAGCTAGTAATAACAAAATAGTCTGTCACACTGGTCAAATCTTGTACGTCAAGTGCGAGGATATCCTCCGCACGTTTCTCATCAGCCGCTTTCACGACTAGTTCTAGTAATTCTTTTTCGTTCATTTAGTCCTCTTTCTAGAAAATATATTTGTAATCTAGGACATCTGCAAAGCGCTCCTCCCAAATGTCCTCATAAAATTCATTTATCGTTTCAGCTGGAATGTCATCCCCATCAAACGTTGTGCAAGTTCCTTCTGGAATAATAAGCTTATAGCCATATTCAAAAGCAACCTTGACAGAGGTATCCACACAATATTCTGTCTGCATACCACATAAAACTAATTTTTTAATCCCCTGTTTATCCAAGTATTCTTTTAAACCAGTTTCTTTGAAAATACTATTATACTTCTTCTGAAAGACCTTTTCATCAGGTTTTCGATTTAAAAGCGCAGATAACTGCCAATCTTCTGATGTTTGGGCTTCAGGGTTCTCAATATGTTGAACATAGATAATTTCGATATTCTTACTTCTAGCTTGGTTTTGTAAATAAGAAATTTTTTCCAATAGACCTTTTGTCTGAAACCCCGTTTTCACTAAAATATTTTGTACATCAATAATGATAAAAGCCGTCTTCATTTAATCCTCTTTTAAATAGTGCACATAGGCGTTATAGGTTTCAAGGGTTTGGGGATAGATGGGGAATCCCTGATGAGCTAGATGCTCCACAGTGCGAGCTGTTTCGTAGGCCACTGCCTTATTGAGCGATAGCTCAGCAATCTCACGTGCAATATCTACTCCAGGAAAGGCACGATTATGCTCTATATAGTCTGCGACATAGATAACCTTATCAAGATCAGTCATCTGGTCAGCCCCGACTGTATGGATTTCAATAGCTCGTAGGATTTCAGCATTTTGTAAATCCAAATCTTCCTGAATCTTGTAAATGCCGACCATGCCATGCCAGACATTATTGCCCCAGTTTTTAAGATCAGAGTCAAGTTGATAACGATCTATCAAGTCTAAAAATTCTTGATCTGATAGCTTTTTAGCATAGTCATGAAGGAGACCTGCCAAACCAGCTTTCTCAACATCCACACCAAAGCGCTGAGCCAATTCTATGGCCGCACGCTCTACACCCAAACAATGGGTTAGACGTTTTTCAGGTAGGAGCTCTGCCATTTTTTCCAACAATTCTTCACGCGAACAGTTGATATAGTCTTGATATGCCATCAGTAAAGCCCTTCTTTCTCAATATAGTCTAGCACTGGTTTGGGTAGGAGAAAGTTGGGTGTGCGTCCTTGGGCGATGAAATCACGCACCATACTAGATGAAATATCCATGAGGGGCACATCCACCCAGATGACTGGATAAGAAGTCCCAGCCTTGTAGCGTGGTCGCTGAACTCCTACAAACTGAACGAGGTCGACCAGTTCATCAATTCTATACCATTTGGGTAAATAGTCTACCATGTCAGCACCGATGATAAAGTAATAATCGGTATCTGGATTCTTCTCTGTCAGAATCTTCATGGTGTCGTAGGTGTAGGAAATGCCCTTGCGCTCTAGCTCAATGGTTTCAATAGCTAAACCTTCAATTCCGTCAATTGCCAATTCAAGCATCTTGAGACGATGGTGCTCAGGGATGGTTTCCTTTTTGTCTACGTGAGGCGGTTGATACTCAGGCATGAGCAGAACTTGATCCAATCCCAACTGCTGGCGCACTTGGTCTGCCACGATAAGATGGGCATTGTGAACAGGGTTAAAATTTCCACCCAAGATACCGACTTGTTTGCGTTTTTTATCCTTTATTTCTGGCTCTAACTCCACTTTTGTAAAGGGAGTTAATAGTTCGATTGCCATAGGCTAATCTCCTTTAGTCTTCTGTAAAAACAGTTTTTTGGAGTATATTTTTAAATTTCTTTAACTTTTTTAGAAATCTTACGATTTTCTTTCTTGCTTGATTGCTTATACAAAATCAAGATACGACCGATTTTTTGGACTGTATCCACACCAATTTCTTCTTCCAAGATTTCAGCTACTTCGTGGATGTTTTCATCTGTGTTTTGCAAGAGAGTGACCTTGATCAATTCACGGGCATCAAGTGCCTGACGAACGCTGGTTTTGATTTGGTCGTTGAGTCCATTTTTCCCGATTTGGATGATAGGTTTGAGGGTGTGTGCCTGGCTGTTGAGGAAGGCACGTTGTTTCGATGTTAATGACATATTCTTAAATAAAGGAGTTTCTTTTTATACTTTTCTGAAGTGGTGACGGACGTCAGCAAAGTCCTTCGGACTTTCATGACTAAAATTTGAGCCTAAGGTCTCAAATTTTCCGCAGTTGGTACAATCACTTGTACCAACTAACACCACGCGAAAAGTATTCTTTATGGGGCTCGCCATG
The DNA here is from genome assembly GCF_001068775.1 of Streptococcus pseudopneumoniae. GTDB lineage: Bacteria > Bacillota > Bacilli > Lactobacillales > Streptococcaceae > Streptococcus > Streptococcus pseudopneumoniae_N. The sequence goes on along the minus strand of NZ_JWAJ01000127.1, from coordinate 9,278 downwards.
CTCGCCCAAATTTAGACAACTCTTTCCTTTCTGTGTTTAAATAATTGCTTTTCGTGTGACGACGGCAACGCCTTCTGGGGCCCAGACGGCGACTTTGGCGGTGCCTGTTACGCGGATCCAGCCTAGACCTGAGATGACTAGGTCTGTCTTCTCCTTAATGGTAAATACATGTTGGACTAGTTTTGGAAAGTCTTCTTTTTCCTTGCTATTTGGTGGTGTTAGAAGGGTTCCAAGGTGCTTGTCGTAGAAAGCACTAGCCCCTTCAAGCTTGGTACGATGAAGTTTGAGTTCATTGTCAAAGAAAGCTGTAAATCCTTGCTTTTCTCCTGCAATGAAGTCAAAGCGTCCCAAGCCACCTAAAAATAGGGTTTGCTCTGGATTGAGCTGGTAGGTTTTAGGTTTGATTTCCTTTTTAGGACTGACATACTTGAGATTTTTAGCCGTCAAGTAGTGAGCCATCTGGTGACGATGGATAATTCCAGGCGTATCGTAGATATAAGAACCATCATCGAGCGGAATCTCAATCTTGTCCAAGGTTGTTCCTGGGAAGCGTGAAGTTGTGATGACGTTCTGGTCACCCGTGATCTCCTGGATAATGGCATTGATAAGGGTTGATTTCCCGACATTGGTCACACCAACTACGTAAACATCACGTCCCTTACGGTAGTGCTCGATCTTGTCAATGACTTCCTTAATGGCATGCTTATTTTGCGCTGAAGTTAGGACGACATCGACTGGACGAAGACCCTCCTCATGGGCACGTTCCATGAGCCATTGGCTAATTTTACCAGGCTTAACAGACTTAGGAAGGATGTCTTTTTTATTTCCAACCAAGAGCACATCATTACCTGACACAAAGCGTGGCAATCCTGGGATAACAGAGCCATTGAAATCAAAGATATCAATCACATTGACCACCAAGGCATCGCTATCTCCAACCTCGTGCAAGAGTTTGAGGAAATCATCATCTGTCAACTGAACATCAGTGATTTCATTGTAGTGACGAAGACGGAAACAACGTTGGCAATAAACTTCTCCAGTTTCCAAACCTTTTTCAAGTGCTGACTGAGGTGTAAAACCTAAACCAGTCTTATCTTCCGTCTGAATGGTTGCTCCACAACCAATACAGAGAATTTCTTCCATAATTAGATTCCTTTTTTATAAGTGATAGGGCCGTACTTTTCAGCGATTTTTCTCATGACACGACGCTCACGCGCTCGGTTAATCTGAGTCTTAATAGAGTCGTGCTGGACCAAGGGTTTAACCAAAATCGAGCGAATGCCGGCTCGGTGGGCTGCTCGAATATCCGTCATCAGCTGGTCGCCTACCATGACCACTTGGTCTTTTTCATAGTGGAAATGTTTCATGGCACGGTTAATTCCTAAAGTAAAGGGCTTCAGTGCCCAATAAACATAGTCAATATCAAATTTTTCAACTGCTCGTTTGACACGTTTGGGTGTGTTATTGGATACTACAATGATACGAATCCCAGCATCTCGCAAATCATGCAACCATTGCTTCATCTCTACTGTTCCATCTGGATTATTCCAAGCAATCAGGGTATTGTCCAAATCAACCAAAACAGCCTTGATCCCCTGCTCCTGCAGGCTTTGGACTGTCAGATCATAAACTGCTTCCACAGCAAAATCTGGCATATAATTTTCAATCGCCATTCTGGCTCCTTTTCTTTCTATTTTTTAGTTTCTAGCAATTTTCTTTAGATACTGAGCCAAGATTGCCCATAAAATTAAACTAGCAATCAAAATATATATCCAGGCATTAGGCTCTTCTGTAAATGGCAGAGGGACATTCATTCCGAAAAATCCTGTAATGACTGCAAGAATGGCTAGCAAAACTGAGATAATGGTCAAGGTTGTCAAATTATCATTCAGATTGTTGTTTAGGATATTATTGTAAGATCCTGAGAGTTGTTGTAAAACCTGGGAAATCAAATCTGTCATGGACACCAACTGATGAGCTTCAATCATAGCATCGTCAAACTGCTCTCTTTCCACTTCGTTAAAGTTCCGATAAAGCGCATGTCCCTGGATATGCTCCAAGAGGAGGCGATTTTGTTTAGCCGCTGCCGTTAGATAAACCATACCAGTTTCCAAGTCAGAGAGGGCAAAGAGATTTTTTTTAGTGGTTGTTTGACGCAACAAGGCACTGATTTCATCCTTACTTTTATCCATCTGTTCAATGACAGGATAATAAGCATTGCTGATAAGCTCTAAACCGGCAAATAGAAACTTGTAGATTGAAATGATTTCATGATTTTCAAGATAGCCTAGCATCTGATCAATGACATAAGCATTCTTGTGATTGCTGATGGTAATCATTCGTTGTTTTTCCACGATAAAGGTCATAGGAATGGCTTCATAGTATTCCTTGTCCCTTTCTAAGTCAAGAACGTTGTAGATGAAGGTGACTGTCCCGTTTTCACGATTATAATCCATGTGGGCTCGTTCGTTTCTATCCAGCGCATATTCGATGGTTTCTTTATCCAATCCATAGATTTCTGATAGGTCTTCAAGATTTTTGATGATTTCCACATCTAGATTAATCCAGGTACAACCATTCCCTAACTGCTTATCTAAAAACATCGTTTCTCCTTTACCAAACTCTTTCTATTGTACCATAAATCAAGTAAAATTTCAGTTCTCTTCTTTTCTTGAAAAATTGCTAACCACAGTAATATTGCGGTTAGGAACAAAGTGAAGGGCTTGGTCGTCACTTCTCAGTTGAGTCGTTCGAATTCCGACACTAACTACTTTTCCTGATACAGTAATAGGCCCATTGGTCAAAATAACTTCATCTCCTACATCCAACTGACGTTCAAAGAGAATAAAGAAGCCGTTGATGACGTCTGATAGAAAACCTTGTGCCCCCATACCGATAGCCACCCCAGCAATTCCTGCACCTGCAAGCAAGCTAGAAACAGGTAACCCTAAGATAGACAAGATACAGTAAATCAAGAAGAAATAAAGGATATAGTTAAAAATATTTTCAAGCAAACGAGAGATAGTCTTTTGTCTACCAGCATCTCGATTTGAAAATTTAAGTGATGGTTTGACAATCTTTCGTACAGCAACATGGAGGAACTTTTTAGCTATATAAGATAGAAGGATAAGAAGTAGAAGAGAAATCACCTTGGTCAAGAGATTTTCTAAAACAGTTGTTAGATCTAATTTATCCAGATAACGTTGAAAAAATTCTTGCATATAAAACTCCTTTTCTATCCATTATACCATAAATCCTTCCCAGCCATCCTTTTCATAAATATTCATTTATTCTAATAAAATCTATGAGACACTTGCTTTTCAAGTATATTTATACTATAATCATAAACAATACACAAAAAGGAGACCTTTATGAAAAGAATTATTCGTGCTTGGAACAAAACAAATCTGATCAAACGGATCGGAATCGGAATGACCTTGGGGGCTATTCTAGGTCTACTCGTTCCTAATCTAACTGGCATCGGTTTATTGGGAGATTTATTTGTAGGAGGACTAAAGGCCATCGCCCCTATCCTGGTTTTTGCTTTAGTCGCTAACGCCCTTTCCCAACACCAGAAAGGTCAAGATAGCAATATGAAAAAAGTCATTTTCCTCTATTTGCTGGGGACCTTTGCTGCGGCTCTTATAGCAGTTTTGGCTAGCTTTCTCTTCCCTGTTCAGATGGTCTTGAGTAGCGCTAGCACAGAAGTTACTCCTCCAGACGGTATCGGACAAGTGCTCAGCAATCTTCTGCTAAAAATAGTAGATAATCCTGTCAATGCCATCATCGAAGCTAACTATATCGGAATTTTGTCTTGGGCTATCGTCTTTGGGATTGCCATGCGAGAAGCTAGCAAAAATAGCAAGGAGCTACTCAAAACAATGGCCAGTGTGACTTCAAAAATCGTCGAATGGATCATCAACCTTGCGCCCTTTGGTATCCTGGGCTTGGTCTTCAAAACCATCTCAGACCAAGGTATCGCTAGTTTAGCAAATTACGGAATCCTACTCGGACTTTTGATTGCTACTATGGTTTTCGTTGCCCTAGTGATCAATCCTCTGATAGCTTTTCTCTTTATCAAGAAAAATCCATATCCCTTGGTGTGGAAATGTTTGCGTATCAGCGGAGTCACAGCCTTTTTCACCCGAAGTTCCGCTGCTAATATCCCTGTTAATATGAAACTCTGTGAGGATCTAGGTCTTAATCCAGATACCTATTCTGTCTCTATCCCACTTGGATCAACTATCAATATGGCTGGAGCTGCTGTTACCATCAACATCTTAACCCTAGCTGCTGTCAATACCCTTGGAATCTCAGTTGATTTTGCAACAGCCTTTGTACTCAGTATCGTTGCAGCCATCTCTGCCTGCGGTGCTTCAGGAATTGCTGGAGGTTCTCTCCTACTTATCCCAGTTGCTTGCAGTCTCTTTGGGATTACCAATGATATCGCTATGCAGGTTGTGGGTGTCGGATTTGTCATCGGTGTTATCCAAGACTCTTGCGAAACAGCCCTCAACTCCTCAACAGATGTCCTCTTTACAGCAGTAGCTGAATTTTCCTCTGCTCGCAATAAATAATCAAGGCAAGCCTATTTAGGGCTTGTTTTGTCTGGTTTCTATCATTCATTTTAGGAAATGTCTCATGTCTATCACCCAACGTACTTTTAAACTCGTTCTGGCAACCTGTTTGGCCTGTGTTCTAGCCTACTTTCTGGATTTATCTTCAGCAGTGTCCGCTGGTATCATTGCTCTATTGAGCTTATCGGATACCCGTCGAAGCACCATTAAGCTAGCTCGTAATCGTTTATTTTCAACTCTTCTTGCTCTTTTCATTGGTGTCCTTTCCTTTCACCTGACTGGCTACCATATCTGGAGTTTCGGTCTCTATTTGGCCCTCTATGTTCCTCTTGCCTACAAATTCGGCTGGGAAATTGGGATTACCCCAAGTAGTGTCTTGGTCAGTCATCTCTTGGTTCAGAAGTCTACATCACCAGAACTTCTTGTGAATGAACTCCTCCTATTTCTTATTGGTACGGGATTTGCCTTGACTGTCAATCTCTATATGCCTTCTCGACAAGAAGAAATCCATCTCTATCATCTCAAGGTAGAAGAAAAACTCAAACACATTTTACAACGTTTTGAATATTATCTTGGAAAGGGCGATGGTCGTAACCGTGCCCAACTCGTTGAAGAACTGGATCAGCTTCTTGAAGAAGCTCTCAAACTGGTCTATCTTGATCACTCTGACCACCTCTTTCATCAGACCGACTATCATATCCACTATTTCGAAATGAGACAGAGACAGAGTCGCATTCTTCGTAATATGGCCCAGCAAATCAACACCTGTAATCTAGCCGCAAGCGAAAGCCTGATCCTTGCCCAGCTATTTGCTAAAATTGCGGATCAACTCAGTCAGACCAATCCTGCCAACGATTTATTAAAGGATATTGAAAGCTACCTGCAGGTATTTCGCAATCGTAGCCTCCCTAAAACAAGGGAAGAATTTGAAACACGCGCAACCTTGCTCCAACTCCTGCGCGAATTGGAAAACTTTATCCAACTGAAAGTTGACTTCTATCAACGCTATTCTGAAGAAAAAAGCAGTCTATCATCATAAACAAAATACCTTTTGAACTGCGAAAACTTGCAATTCAAAAGGTGTTTTTCTGTCTCGAACCTAGCTAACTAGTTAATCTTACCGAGTAGCAAAATTGCTATGAACTCCTAATGATAGACTTATCTTTCCCTTAAGAAGTATAGATGGAATTTCTAAACTCATTTGATTCCTTGAGATATGCCTTGTATATAGCTTTTTTCAACTTCTGAACAGGAGTTTCAATGAAACGGTATTGTTTTTGGCTGATATTTCCTGCTTTAATCTGAGCAAGTTCTTCTTTTACAGCTTCTTCCATCAATTGCTTCATTCGTTCAGGACTGGCAATCACTTCTTGCTTACCTTTATAGTCAATGGTAATCGATTTCAACTTACTGATATTTGCAATCCTTTCATCCATTTGTTCCTTCTTGAATTGAGCATAGGTTTTACCAACTAAGATCTTTTCAAAGATGTACTGGTCTGACAAAGGACGATTCTCTTTTTCAGCATCTTGCTTGTACTGATTAGAGACATAAGGAACGAAACCTTCGTAGTAACCAAGACCTGCCATGAGTTCAAAGGCTTGTTTTCTAAAGCTAATATCGCCACTCATCCCCTTGTCATTTTCGTTGACACCATAAATCGTATCAAACATATCAACGGTATAATAGCCATTGGCATCTACTTTACCTGTAGCCGTGAACCCCTTGATAATATAGCGATTTACTACGATGTGATTATCAATCAAACTATGAACATCGCCTAGCATGCTAGCATCTGCCTCTGTCAAGGCCTTGATTTCCTCACTCTGGTGAGTTGGTTTGACAGATGGATTTGGATAAGAAACAGGAGTTCTTGAACCACTTGTCGCACACGGCAAGAGTTGCTTAAAGTAGACTGCCTTATCCGCTGCTGACATTCCTCGACTTGCCTCAGCTTCTAGATAATCCAAAGTATAGAGAACATCGAAACTACCGTGCATATATTCTTTCAAATCTGCGGCTGATTTAAAGCGTTCTGGTGTTTTGTTGTAGAAACTTTCTTTGTCACTCTCATCATAAACAAAGTTCAAGTTAAAGTAGCTATCCGTTTCAGGAGTGTAGGAGTTTTCAAAGATTCCACGTGCATAGAATTCTGCTCCTGTACCATCTCGTCGACCATAATTGTTAAAGAGGACTGTGCGATCCAACAAATGAGTCATTTCATGAGAATAGGTTGCTGACCCTCGATCGTCCAAAACCCTATCAATAAAGTAGCGAACACCAGTCCCATTAGCCTCAGCACCTACTGATTGAGGCGGAGAATACATGCCTAGCGGAGACATGAAGTCCTTGACTCCCTTATCCGCCTCTGGACCAAACTCCTTAGACCAGGTTTCCTTGATGCCTGCATTTTGCTTGCTAGTATACTTTTTCATAGTATCCACAATCAAACGGTTGGTTACTAGTTTTGATTGATTGTCTTTTTTAGTGATTCTATAAAGCGTATCAACATAAGCTGCCTGACGCTCAGCTGTCAATTCAACCAGAGCCTTCACTTTTTCCAATTCAGTCTTATATTGGGTAGGATTGCTCTGAGCCAGTGAGCTATCCATATAAGTTCCGATATTCCCGTAAGAAACGGTTGCCATATTTGTAATGGCATAGATGCTTGGTTCCTTGATATTCACTAGGCCTAGAAGGGTTGCCATGTTATATTGTTTGCGATTATCAATCTGTTGAGGTTCTGCCCCATACTTGGCAGGATCAGAGGTTAATTTCGTGTAGAGACTTACATTTTCATCTGTTTTTTCTTTAGATTTCTTCTCAACAACGATAGCTTTTGTAGCATCCTTCAACCAAGTATCGCCATCCATATTTGTAAAGGTAGTTCGGTTATAGTCAAGGAAGTCTAATAGGCTTGACTTATCTGTTACTTTTCCAAAGTATGTTTCAAATGTTCGAGGACTATTAACCAGCTTCATCTCATCATAGCTCATTGAACCTAGAGATGTTAGCCATTCTAATGACGTAACCTTCTTGCCAAAAGAGCTTGGATTGTAGGCAAGAATATCACGGATATTGGTCTTGCCAAAGTCAATATTGTAGAAACGATTGATATAGGTCAAGCCTAAGAGTATTTTTTCCTTATTAGCTTCTAGATCTGCCTGAACCTTAGCTCTGGTTTCCGCTGTATTTCTGAGCACACTCAAGCTATAGGCTACAACTTTTTTAAGGTCTGTATCTAAGGTCTTTTTCGTTTCTTCAAGCGCATCTTTAATAGATAATCTCTCTAGATATTCTTTACGAAGGACTTCTCTAACCTCATCATCTGTAATAGTAGGATTTGTCTTTTTGAGTTCAATCTTCTTACTAATCACATCTCGACCCAGAATATTTGGTCTGAGAACATTTGTCACGTAAGGATTGGAAAGCAAATCCACAGCCTTCATTCCTTGGCTAGCAGGTCGTACATCGATAGCATTTTCTAACTCCGTATTCACTGGAAGAAGATGAGGTTTGTTTTCTTTGGTTCCCACCAAGATGACCTTTGGCTTCATTGCTTTTGTCACAGCACTTGTTTCCGTGTGTGATAGCAATTCACCTGTTTGAGAATTTACTTCATAAACTCTGGTAGTGGTGGTCTCGCCAGGATCGCCCTGGCTTTCTACTTTTTCAAGGTCCTTATCAAGTCTTGGATCCTGACGGCGTTCCTCCTTGATTGGAATTGGTGTCACGACGGTTTCGACATTTCCGACTTTCATAACTTTATCAATCGGAGCTGTTACTTCTTTTTGGTGATCTCTTTCTGTAACCTGACCTGTCTGAGTATCTACTTGGTAGCTGGTAGTCGTTTTTTCGATTCCTTCCTTACCTGAAATAGCAACTTTTTCTGTTTGATAAGGAAGTGTCGGATCCGCTTCATATATCGTATTATTTGCGATGACCTTTGTTTCTACACTTGGTTTGGTCCCAACTAGAACAACCTCATCTACCTTTTCCACCAAGTTTTTTGATGTACTAGACTCTATAATCTGGCCACTTGTTTGATCTCTTGTATATCGGGTAGTAGTTTCTACTTGTCCATTGACTCCATGAATTTTCGTCTTCCTAGTTCCGACATCTTGACTGTCATCTGCTTGATAAATTGTTTTGTAGAGGATTGTTTGGGTTTCAACTTTTGGTTGTGGTAAAGGCAGAGGCTCTTTTTTGGTCCCTACAAGGATGATTTCTGGAATCGGGGCTGTTGTTATTTCATTAGAAACCAGTTTGCGAGTTTCCTTGCCATCGAAAGTCGTCACCTCGGTTAAGATGGTACGCTCACCGGCTACTCCTGCTCTGATGACACGAGTTTGACCCTTAAGCAAGTCTGGGTCTTCCTTTTGAATAGTATCATAAGGAACTGGCTCTCTTGTTACTTCCAATTCTGGTTTTTCTTCAACAAGACTTGGTGCACCTTCACTTGGGATTGAGGTAGATTCTACCTTAGTGCCTACTGCGATAATTTCTGATACAGGGGAGGTGGTGACTTCATTGGAAACTACTTTACGAGTTTCCTTACCATCAACCTTGGTGACCTCGGTTAAGATAGTGCGTTCGCCTGTTACGCCTGATTGGATAAGGCGGATTTGACCCTTAAGTAAGTCTGGATCGTCCTGATGAAGAGTGTCATAGGCAACGGTTTCTGTCGTCACCTCTAACTCT
>NZ_JWAJ01000126.1 GCF_001068775.1 Streptococcus pseudopneumoniae | reverse complement strand
GTACGTTGATCAAACAACTGGTCAAACCCTTGCCAATGATCAAGTCGGTGGTAAATCAGGTGAGGCAATCAACTACTCAACTGCGGACAAGATCAAGTACTATGAAGATCGTGGCTATGTTCTTGTAAGCGATGAATTCCCAGCAGGAGTTCACTTCGATACCGATGCTTCAGTCGATCAAACATGGACAGTAACCTTGAAACATGGTGAAACTCCAGTAGGACCAAATGACCCACATAACCCAACAGATCCAATCAATCCAAATGATCCAAACAGTCCTAAGTACCCAGCGACAGATCAATGGAAGAAAGATGTCACATCTACTGTTAAGTATGTGGTATCAGATGGTAAGGTAGCAGCCCCAGCAGATCATGTTGAAAACGCGACATGGACACGTACCCTTACCTTGGATAAAGTCACAGGTAAAGAACTTTCAGCGACACCATGGGCATCAGATAAGACAGCCTACGCTGAAGTTCCAACACCAGGTTTGACAGGATACTACGCTGATAAAGCAAGTGTTGCTTCTAAGGCAGTTACTCAAGAAAACCTTGAAGAAACTGTTACTTACAAACCACTTGGAAACTTGGTTCCAAAACCAGAAACACCAAATGATCCAAACTTCCCATCAACACCAGGTGTTAAATATCCGAACGATCCAACAGACCCAACGAAACCAGGTCAACCAGTCGTTCCTGATGTACCAGGTTATGAACCACACCTTCCAGATCCAAACGATCCAACGAAACCAGGTCAACCAATCCAACCAGGAACACCTGTAACACCTGATAAACCAGGGGAAGATACGCCAATCATCTATGTACCAAAAACAAATGATGTGACGCAACCAACAAAACAAACGGTAACGTTTGAAGGAGCTGGTTCAACCACACCAAAAGATGATGTTCAAAGCGACTATACCTTCACAGGTAAGAAGAATCAAGCAGATGGTACAACAACATGGACTGAAAACAGTCATGACTATGGCAAAGTAAAAGTCCCAGTCGTTGAACACTATTATGCGGATAAAGCTGAAGCAGGTGGTAAGACAGTTACACCAGAACACCCAGAAGCTACAGATAAAGTAGTTTATAAGGAACTCGGTAAGATCATTCCAGTTGACCCAGATGGAAACCCAATTCCAAATGCGCCAACTCCACAATATACGAATGATCCAAACGATCCAACTAAAGGTGGTGTAACCCCAACACCAGTCATCCCAGGTTATGTGACAGACACTCCAAGTGTAACTCCTAACAAACCAGGAGAAGATACACCTGTTGTCTACCGTAAGGCAGAACAAAAAGCTATTATCAAGTATGTAGACCAAAATACTGGTGAAACACTTGAAAATGATCAAGTAGGTGGTAAATCTGGTGAAGCTATTGACTACTCAACTGCAGCTAAGATTAAGTACTATGAAGATCGTGGATACGTTCTTGTAAGCGATGAGTTCCCAGCAGGAGCTACTTATGACACAGATGCATCTGTTGATCAAACTTGGACAGTAACCTTGAAACACGGTGAAACTCCAGTTGGACCAAACGATCCACACAATCCAACAGATCCAATCAATCCAAATGATCCAAACAGTCCTAAATACCCTGCGACAGATCAATGGAAGAAGGATGTAACGTCAACTGTTCATTATGTGGTATCAGACGGTAAGGCAACTGCCCCAGCTGACAATGTTCAAAATGCACAATGGACACGTACCTTAAATCTTGATAAAGTTACAGGTAAAGTTCTTAACCCTGATGCAACATGGACAGCGAATAAGGCTAACTATGATGCAGTTCCAACACCAGGATTGACAGGTTACTATGCGGATAAAGCAAATGTTGATTCTAAGACAGTCACTCAAGAAAATCTTGAAGAAACTGTAACTTACAAACCACTTGGAAACTTGGTTCCAAAACCAGAGAAACCAAATGATCCAAACTTCCCA
>NZ_JWAJ01000125.1 GCF_001068775.1 Streptococcus pseudopneumoniae | reverse complement strand
CTACGCTGATTTCATCAGCTTTTACAGCCCTACTCAACTGTGCGGAGGTGGGACGACGAAATCAAATTCTAACGAATTACCGATTTCTGTCCCACTCTCTTTTTCTTTATTCATTTTCAGCTACAGTTGAATGTTTATAGCCATAAGTAAAGTAGATAATAATTCCTATTAACAAGGCAATTCCAAATGCCATCCATGTTTCAAGAGTATACTGAAGCATGAATGAGAGGCAAATCAGAATAGACAAGATTGGTAAAAAAGGAACCAGGGGAGTTTTGAACTCGCCCTCTTTTGGCATACCCTTATCTTTTCTCAATTTGATGATCCCATAGGCTAGGAGAATAAGATAGGCTAAGGTGCAGATATTGAGAAAGGCTGCAATACTTGCAAGTGGGAAGATCCCAGCTGCAATTGCTGAAACAACACCAGTTAAGATAGTTGCATTCTTTGGAACACGACTAGTCGTGGTCACTTCTTTAAAACTTTGAGGTAACAGTCCATCACGTGCCAAACTATAAATCATTCGAGACAAGGCGTAAGTCATGGAAATACATACCGTAATCAAAGTAAAAATTGCAACGAGTGAAACATAATTAGCTGCCCAACCAATACCGATACTTCTCAGAGCAAAAGCCACTGCATCATCAACATTGAGCTTGCTATAGTGAACAATCCCCGTCAACACCAAGGTAACTAAGGCATAAAGAATGGTTACGATAGTCAAAGATAAAACAATTCCACGCGGTACATTCTTCTGGGGGCTTTGAATTTCATCAACTGCCATAGAAATGGACTCAAACCCTAAAAACCCAAAGAACATGAGTGAAGCTCCTGCCATAATCCCAGTGCTTCCACCATAAATCTGACCAAAGCCAAATGGAGCAAAGTCTGACCAATTTTCAGGTTTAATGTACCAGATTCCAACTAAAATGAATAAAGCAAGAGCAGAAAATTTTAAAACAACAAGAATAGAATTAAAACGAAGAGCTACTTTCGAATTTAAAAGTACAACACCTGTAACAAGTAGAATTACTAAAATTGGTAAAAAATCAATATAAGTACCATTTTCAGGATTAAAAGTTCCATTCAAGACTTGTGGCAAGGAAATTCCATAATGGCTAAGCAAACCTTTAAAATAGGCCGCCCAACCCGAAGCTACACCAGAAACAGCTGTCATAAATTCCATAATAGTCAGCCAACCAGCAATCCAAGCTGGAAATTCACCTAAAATTGCATATAGATAACTATAAGCACCCCCAGTTGCTGGAACACGAGAGGCAAATTCTGCAAAAAAGAGTGCAGATAAGGATACGCAAATAGCAGAAATTACAATCGATACCACAAGGGCAGGTCCTGCTAATGTTGCTGCAGCAGTTCCTGTAATGGTAAAGATACCTGTTCCCACCATAGCACCAATTCCCAAGAGAATTAAGTCCCATAGTTTTAAATGGCGATGCATTTCTGTCTTACCTAGACTAACGTCTTTGGTTCTAAAAATATTCATCATTCATCTCCCACTTTATGTGATTGTATTATTTTACCATACAAAAGACTTTTTGTGAATATTTATTAGCATTTTTCATCAAAAAAACTGAGAGTGGGACAGAAATCGGTAATTCGTTAGAATACGATTTCGTCGTCCCACCTCCGCACAGTTGAGTAGGGCTGTAAAAGCTGATGAAATCAGCGTAGTAGAGCCCACTCAACCACTGCGTCTTGCACGACAATCCAAAGATAATTGAGAGGCTAGGACTTTTGTCCCAGCCTCAGTTTCTGTTCATAAAGTTTATCCGACTGATCCTTCCATTTCGTAGCTAATCAAGCGGTTGAGCTCAACTGCGTATTCCATTGGAAGTTCTTTAGTGAAGGGTTCAACAAATCCCATGACAATCATTTCAGTTGCTTCAGATTCTGAGAGACCGCGACTCATGAGATAATAGAGCTGTTCTTCTGAAATCTTAGATACTTTGGCTTCGTGTTCCAAAGCTACTTGTGAGTTGTGGATTTCATTAAACGGAATAGTATCTGATGCTGACAAGTCATCCATGATAATGGTATCACACTCGATGTGAGAAACAGATTTCTTAGAGTTCTTGTTAAAGGTTACTTGTCCACGGTAGTCAACCTTTCCTCCACCTTTAGCGATAGATTTAGAGACAATAGACGAGCTCGTATGTGGAGCATTGTGGATCATTTTGGCACCAGTATCTTGGTGTTGCCCTGCATTGGCAAAGGCAATCGAAAGCATAGTCCCACGCGCACCTTCTCCATCAAGGTAAACAGATGGATATTTCATAGTTGTTTTGGCACCCAAGTTCCCATCAATCCACTCAACTGTCGCATCTTTTTGAGCCTTAGCACGTTTTGTTACCAAGTTATAAACGTTATCTGACCAGTTTTGGATGGTCGTATAGCGCATATAAGCTCCGTCCAAAGCAAAGATTTCTACAATGGCCGCATGCAAGCTGTTACTTGAATAAGTTGGCGCTGTACATCCTTCTACGTAGTGGACACTTGCTCCCTCATCAACGATAATCAAGGTACGTTCAAACTGACCTGTATTTTCGTTATTGATACGGAAGTAAGTTTGAAGTGGAATATCTACCTTGACACCTTTTGGTACATAGATAAAGGTTCCACCTGACCACACTGCTGAATTGAGGGCAGCTAACTTGTTATCTGTCGGCGGTACCAATTTCGCAAAGTATTGTTTAAATAAGTCTGGGTATTCCTTGAGGGCAGAATCCGTATCTGTAAAGATAATACCTAACTTCTCAAATTCTTCCTTCATGTTGTGGTAAACCACTTCTGACTCATACTGGGCAGAAGCTCCAGCTAGATAGGCACGCTCAGCTTCTGGAATCCCAATACGTTCAAAGGTCTCTTTAATCTTTTCAGGTACATCATCCCAAGAACGTGCTGGTTTATCAGAAGGTTTTTGGTAGTAGATCAAGTCATCAAAGTCAATCTCTGACAAGTCTGCTCCCCAGGTTTGCATGGGCATTTTTTTGAAGGTTTCATAAGATTTCAAACGGAATTCTAACATCCACTCAGGCTCACCCTTGGCAGCAGATAATTCACGAATAACACCTTCGTTGAGTCCTTTTCCTGTCGATAGGACAGGCTCTACATCATCATGGAAACCAAATTTATATTCACCAAGATCAATTGGTTTTGGTTCTACTCTTTCTTCAGCCATAATATCCTTTCTTTCATTCTTCATTTCTAATAATTCATAAGACAAAAGAAGCTTGTCTTATTTGTTTTCTTGATTTTCGATTGTTTTCTTAAGGGCGTTCCAAGCTAGGGTTGCGCATTTAATTCGTTGAGGGAATTTAGCTACACCAGATAAGAATGCTGCATCTCCAAGCTCGTCTTGACGTTCATCTTTTTGCCCTTGGACCATTTCAGAAAAAATGGTTGCAAGCTCTAAGATTTCTTTCTTAGTCTTACCCAAAACTGCATCTGACATCATGCTTGCAGAGGCAGTTGAGATGGTACAACCTGAGTTTAGAAAAGCGATATCTTCCAAACGGTCATCTGCATCAAACTTGACAGAGAGATTGATGACATCTCCACAGGTCGGATTGTTGAGACTGATTTGCTCAGCATCTTCCAACTTCCCTTGGTGATGTGGATTTTTTGAATGGTCCGCTACCACCGCCATATAGAGGCTATCTAGTTTAGAAAGTGCCATTGAAAAACTCCTTTGTCTTTTGTAAAGCATCGACCAGCTTGTCGCAATCTGCCTTGGTATTGTAGATATAAAAACTTGCACGAGCTGTTGCTGGGACGTCCAAATATTGAAGCAGAGGTTGAGCACAATGGTGACCGGCACGAACTGCTACTCCTTCATAATCCAGAGCTGTCGCAAGGTCGTGAGGATGAAGGTCCCCTAGATTAAAGGCAATAACACCTGAACGCTGAGCCAAATCTTGCGAACCGTAAATGGTCAAACCTTCAATTTCCTGCAATTTTGGAAAAACATATGCAATCAATTCTTGTTCATGGGCTTCAATGGCATCCATATCAATGTTTTCAAGATAATCCACTGCAGCTGCAAGTCCAATAGCACCCGCCATATTTGGCGTTCCAGCCTCAAATTTCCAAGGGAGTTCCTTCCAGCTAGCAGATTGCTCGTAGACAAAATCAATCATCTCCCCACCGAACTCGACAGGTGACATTTGCTCCAGATATTTTTCTTTACCGTAAAGAACACCAATACCAGTCGGACCAGCCATCTTGTGACCTGAAAAGGCGAAGAAGTCCACATCCAAGTCCTGGACATCAATCTTCATATGAGGCGTAGACTGAGCACCATCCACCACCATAATTGCTCCAACTTGGTGAGCCATTTGTGTGATTTCTTTGATAGGATTAACCACTCCAAGAACGTTTGATGCGTGAGCTAGTGAAACAAATTTAACTTTGTCAGTCAATTTAGAACGCAAGTCATCCATATCCAGAGCTCCATCTTTGAGATAGACATAAACAAGATCTGCCCCAGTCTTTCGGCAAGCTTCCTGCCATGGGATAATATTGGAATGGTGTTCCATGACTGAAATCAAGACCTGGTCATCTTCAGTCAAGATTTCCTCAGCATAACGTGCTACCCAATTAAGACTAGTTGTCGTACCTCTGGTAAAGAGAACTTCCTTTGTGGAGTCTGCATTAATGAACTTACGAATGGTTTCACGAGCGGCTTCATAAGATGCTGTCGCCCTTTCAGCCAAGGTATGAACCCCACGGTGAACATTGGCATTGTCCTGCTCATAGTAGTGATTAATCGCTTCAAGAACAGCTAGTGGTTTTTGTGTCGTCGCAGCATTATCCAAATAAACCAGAGGTTCGTCATTGACAATCTGGTCTAAAATCGGAAAATCCTTGCGAATCGCTTCTACATCTAACATAGGCTTCCCCTTAGCGTTTTGACAATTTTTCTTCGATCGTCGCAATCATTTCATCACGAACTTCCTTGACTGGAATCTCAACGATTACTGATCCAAGGAAACCACGAACAACCAAACGTTCTGCAGTTGCCTTATCCAATCCACGACTCATGAGGTAATACATGTCTTCTGGATCAACTTGACCAATAGAGGCCGCGTGTCCTGCAGTGACATCATTTTCATCAATCAAAAGAATTGGGTTGGCATCGGAACGTGCTTGGTCTGAAAGCATGAGAACACGACTTTCTTGTTGGGCATCTGCTCCCTTAGCACCCTTGATGATGTGGCCAATACCATTGAAAGTCAAAGTTGCTTTTTCAAGGATTACCCCATGTTGAAGAATATTTCCGATTGAGTTGCAACCATAGTTAGTTACTCGGGTATCAATCCCTTGTACCTGACGACCACTTGATAGAGCTACTACCTTAAGATCAGCATGGCTACCATTTCCAATCAAGTCACTATCAAAATCCGCAACGATATTCCCTTCATTCATGACACCGATTGCCCAGTCAATACTTGCATCGTTTCCTAATTTACCACGACGGCTAATGTAGGCAGTGACGTTTTCACCTAGACGGTCAATAGCTGCAAACTTCACTTGAGCTCCAGAACGAGCAATCACTTCTACTGTAATATTAGCAGTTGCTCTGGCACTTCCTTCACCGCGTGACTCTAAACGTTCCAGATAACTAATCTTAGAATTTTTACCAGCGATAATCATAATATGCTTGTTAAACGGCACATCGCTATCACTATCTTGGTAGAAAATTCCTTCGATTGGTTCAGCAATCTCAACATTATCAGGAATGTAGAGAACAGCACCACTGTTAAAGTATGCTGTGTGGTAGGCTGCCAACTTGTCATCGTCATACTTAACAGATGACATGAAGAATTCTTCGATCAGTTCTGGAATTTCTTCTAAAGCTGAATGGAAGTCTGTAAAGACAACACCCTGTTCAGCCAACTCAACTGGAATTTGCTCAAAAACAGTTTGAGTTCCTACTTGCACCAACTTCAAGTGGTTATCTAGTGCAGTGAAATCTGGAACATTTGCTGATGGCTCACTTTCTGTAATCGTTCCATCACCAAGATTCCAACGGTGAAATTTGACACGCTCAATAACTGGTAATTCTAGGCTCTCAATCTTATCAAAAGCTTTTTGACGGAGTTCAGACAACCAGCTTGGTTCAGCGTGCATTTCTGAAAAAAGTTTAATAGTTTCTTTAGTCATTTACTTCTCCTAAAAGATACGAGGGAATTACAATTCTTCCTTGTAGTCATAGCCAAGTTCTTCAGCTAATTTTGCGTATCCTTCACGTTCCAAACGTGCCGCCAATTCTGGACCACCAGAAAGAACAACACGACCTTCCATCATAACGTGTACCACGTCTGGCGTGATATAGTTCAAAAGACGTTGGTAGTGAGTAATAATCATAGCACCAAAGCCTTCACCACGCATAGCATTGACACCTTTAGAAACAACTTTAAGAGCGTCAATATCAAGACCTGAGTCAATCTCATCAAGAAGTGCGAAAGTTGGTTCCAACATCAAGAGTTGAAGAATTTCGTTACGTTTTTTCTCACCACCTGAGAAACCTTCGTTGAGGTAACGCTCTGCCATTTCTTCTTTCATGTTGAGCAATTCCATTTTTTCGTCTAGCTTAGTGATAAACTCACGCACTGAAATCTTCTCATCATCTTCTTTACCAGCATTTATAGCTGCACGAAGGAATTCTGCATTGGTAATTCCTGGAATTTCTGATGGGTATTGCATAGCCAGGAAAAGCCCCATACGCGCACGCTCATCCACTTCCAATTCAAGGATGTTTACGCCGTCAAATAGAACCTCACCCTTGGTTACTTCATAGTTAGGATTTCCCATGATAGCGGCAGAAAGAGTTGATTTCCCAGTTCCATTTGGCCCCATGATAGCGGCGATTTCGCCTGTTTTCAGGGTCAGGTTAACCCCTTTTAAAATTTCTTTTCCTTCAATTTCAACGTGAAGATCTTTGATCTCTAATACTGACATGATAATTCCTTTCTTTTCAATCCGTTTTACCATTTTCGCTAGAAAATTGTCCTTATTTTTCTAGTAAAAAACGATAAAATGTCAATAAATATACTTTAATAGTATAACAAAAAAAAGCCTAAAAGGCTTTAATTTTGTCTAGAAGCTGAGGGTTACTTCTTTCCTCGAAAATGGTCATCAATAGCGTTGACAATTTTACCCATAATATAGCTGACTCTAAAATTTCTTAGGATTAAAATAGCCCAAAGCAAGGCCATAATATACCGTTGCTCCATGATAGATTCATTAAGGAAATAGGTCTCAGCAGCAGTAAATAAGGCCATGATTATAAATTGTTGTCTGTTCATCGTATTATGTCACAATATCCTTTTAGTCTTCTTCTATGGTCACTTTATCCGCTAGAAATTCAAATCCTTGAGGAAGGACAGATTCTTCCACTTCTTCCTTAACTGGTTGACCTTGTGACGATTTAGCCTTAGCTGAGAAATCAGCCCTGACTTCTTTCCATTCTTCCATGGAAATAGCAAGAATCTCTGGTGAAAATCCCGCAGCTTGACTGAGGATATTGCCAAACATGGTATTAAGATTATCACGCTTCATGGTCTGACCAGCATTGAAGTTAGATTCAAAAGCAAGAATCGCATGGTGCTCATTGGCCGCAACAGGTTGAGAACCAACTAAAAGTGCTTTATCAGGTCCTGACAAGCTTTCAATAACTTCTTCCCAAGCATTTTGGAGACGAATTAGATTTTGACGGGCTAAATCAGGATTTTCAACAGCTTCTTGAAGAATAGACTGAACCTTATTGCGATCTACGCGATAAATTGACTTGCTGTTAACTGGACGACTCGGTGTTGGTGTAGTCTGCTTAGGACTCGTGTTAACATTTGCCAGAGCCTGTTTCAATCGCGCAACTTCTTCTCTAAGTGAGGCTAATTCACCAGCGACTTGACCTGTTATTTCAGGCTTAACTTCAAGCTCAGCTAGACGAATGGTCATCATTTCAGCATAAATCTTAGGCTGTAAGCTAGCCTTGATATCAGCTAAACTACTTGTTGCAATTCCAATCATCTCGAACAAAACAGCCTGTGAAAGACCTAGGTTATCCTTAAAGAGATCACTATAGTGAGTATTCTCCCCACCAGTTTGGACAATCAAAATATCTCGTAAATACTGCAACAAATCCGTTACAAATCGTGTCATGCTCTTTCCGTTATCAAAAATCAAATCAAGATTTTCCAAAGCACGAGTCACATCTTTTTGTGCCAAAGCAGCCACATAATCATCCAAAGCACTTAGACTGATAGTTCCAGTGATTTCCTCAGAAACAGCAGTTGTCAATCGAGCTTCCTGCGTCAAACTCAAAGCCTGGTCTAAGATGGACAAGGCATCCCGCATACCACCTTCGGCTCGACGAGCAATAATCTCAACAGCATCAGACTCATAATCAATCCCTTCCTTTTCTAAAATATGGAAGATATGGTCTCGAATATCCTGAGTCTTGATAGACTTAAATTCAAATCTCTGAACCCGAGATAAGATGGTTGCAGGAATCTTATGAAGCTCTGTCGTTGCTAGGATAAAAACAACATTTGGAGTTGGTTCCTCAAGAGTTTTCAAAAGAGCATTAAAGGCTCCTGTTGAAAGCATATGAACCTCGTCGATGATATAAACCTTATAGTGGGCAACACTTGGAGCATAAGTTGATTTATCACGAATATCACGAATTTCATCAACCCCATTATTAGAGGCTGCATCCATTTCGATAACATCCTCCAAACTACCATTTGTAACCGCCTGACAGACATAACAGTTATTACAAGGTTCTCCCCCTACTTGATTAGGGCAGTTCATAGCCTTAGCAAAAATCTTAGCCACACTAGTCTTACCAGTTCCACGAGGACCTGAAAATAGATAGGCGTGGCTTATTTTTTCCTGTTCAACAGCTTGTTTAAGAGTTTTTGCTACCACCTCTTGACCTACTAGCTGTGAAAAAGTCTGGCTTCTATATTTTCGATAAAGGGCCTGATACATTACGCTTTCTCCTCAAACATTGAAAAATTCCATTCGGTTTTCTCTAACAAAATAGCAACAAACTCTTCTAGATATTTCAGATCCAAGTCATCATAATCATCAACAAGAGATGAATCTAAATCTAGAACGCCCAGAAGACGTCCCTCTTTAACCATCGGCACAACAATTTCACTACGAGCACTACTATCACAAGAAATATAGTTTGGATAGGTTTTAACATCACCAACAATCACTGTTTGACGACTAGCTGCAGACTCTCCACAAACACCTTTTCCAAGAGCGATTCGTACACATGAAACTCCACCTTGAAAGGGTCCCAAAATCAGTTCATTCCCATCAAATAGATAGAAACCTGCAAAAACAGTATTGGGAAAGCTTGTTTTTAGCAGAGCACTGGCATTTGATAGATTAGCCAACACATTGGGCTCTCCTTCTAAAAGATAAGAGAGCTGTTCATTTATTGTTTGATAAAGTGATTCTTTTTCTGAATATAACATAAAACCATTATATCAAAAAATGCTAGTAGAAAAAAGAAAAATCCCTTGTTTTAAAAACAAAGGATTTTATTCAAATTCGAATGGATTAAAGTTCGATGTCTCCGAACAAGTCAGCCATTGAGAATCCTGTTTGAGTTTCAGGAAGTTCAAAATCACGTTTTTCTTGACGTTTTGGACGACGTGGACGTGGAGCGCGTTTTTCTTCTTTTTGTCCTTCTTCTTGAGCTGGACGTTCTTCAAGTGCTTTGATAGAAAGAGATACACGTTCTGCATCAGCGTTAACTTCAAGAACTTTAACAGTAACTTCTTGACCAACTTTAAGAGCTTCTTTTGGATTTTCAATACGTTTGTGTGAAATTTGTGATACGTGAACAAGTCCATCGATACCTGGCAATACTTCAACAAATGCACCGAAGTCAGTCAAACGTTTAACTGTACCTTCTACAACATCACCTTTAGCCAATTTTTGCTCAACGCCATCCCATGGTCCAGGTGTTGTAGCTTTAAGTGAAAGTGATACACGTCCTTCTTCTTCGTTAAGATCAAGGATTTTCACTTCAACTTCTTCACCAACAGTTACAACTGATTTTGGTGAAACGTTACGTTCGTGTGACAATTCAGTCAAGTGAACCAATCCGTCAACACCACCAAGGTCGATGAAAGCACCGAAGCTTGTGATACGTGCAACTTTACCAGTTACAACATCACCAACAGCCAATTTACCGAATACTTCAGCACGAGCTGCTGCAGTAGCTGCTTCTACAACTTCACGACGTGAAAGGATGAAGCGGTTTTCTTTAGGATCAACTTCTTTGATTTTAGCATCAAACTCTTGACCTACAAAACGCTCAGTGTTACGTACAAAACGAGTATCCAACATTGAAGCTGGGATAAATCCACGTACACCTTCAAATTCTACTGAAAGTCCACCCTTAACAGCGCGAGTTCCTTTAACTGTAACAACTTCTTCTTCACGTCCTACAAGTTTGTCCCATGCTTTGCGAGCTTCAAGGCGTTTTTTAGATACAAGGTATGTTACTGTATCAGTATCTTTACCAACTACTTGACGAAGTACAAGAACATCCAATACTTCACCTACTTTTACAAAGTCATTGATATCTGCATCGCGATCGTTTGTCAATTCGCGAAGAGTCAAGACACCTTCAACACCAGTTCCAGAGATTGCAACATTAGCTTGAGTAGCATCAACTGTCAATACTTCAGCACTAACAACATCACCTGGCTCAACTTGGCTAACGCTATTTAGCAAATCTTCAAATTCGTTCATCTAAAAAATCCTCCAACAATCAAGTTTTTCTTAAACTTGACATACTTATAATTTTTTCCTAAGCACCCGCAAAGACATGTTATATCGTTCACGTCCTTCAATTATAAAAATAAAATACCCTAAGATATTTTTCTTTTTATCTTGAATTTATTACCTAAGAACTGGGGTAGCTGGATTCGAACCAACGCATGAGGGAGTCAAAGTCCCTTGCCTTACCGCTTG
>NZ_JWAJ01000124.1 GCF_001068775.1 Streptococcus pseudopneumoniae | reverse complement strand
TTGAACTTCCGGTTCGCCTTTGTCAGTCACAACAGCTTCGGGTAATGCCGGTTGAACTTCCGGCTCGCCTTTGTCAGTCACAATAGCTTCCGGCAACGCTGGTTGAACTTCAGGTTCTACAAGGTTTGTACCTATTGGTTGCGTATAGTCAGGCTTCTCATACTTAGGAGCATCGTCTGGGACTGTGCCTACTGGTGCAGTGTACTCTGGTTTCTCTGATTTAGGTGCTTCGTCAGGCACTGTACCCACTGGTTTAGTGTATTCTGGTTTCTCAGCTTTAGGTGCTTCGTCAGGCACTGTGCCAACTGGTTTAGTATATTCTGGTTTGTCTGCTTTAGGTGCTTCGTCAGGAACCATCCCCACAGGTTGAGTGTATCCTGGTTTTTCATGAACTTCGGGCTCAACCAGATTACCACCAACTGGTGCTGTATGTTCTGGTTTTTCTGCTTTAGGCGCTTCATTAGGGATACTTTGAATTTCAGATAATGGGACATTTTTTGTCCCCTCATCTTTATGTTGAATTTCTGAAATTGCTTCATCATTAAGTGGTAAGTATCCAATATAACGATATCCAGCAATTTGAACTACTCCTTCATTACTTGGAGCTTTCAAAGGATTGCTTATATCGAGAGCTTGCATACTAGAAAGACTAATCAGTCCGACAGTAGTAACTAAGAACAAACTACTAACTTTTTTCTTTTTATGAACCAAAAGAACTAAACTACCAATAGCTAATAGACCTAAAGCTGTAAGCACAGAAGTCGATGAACCTGTCGCAGGAAGAGCTTCCTGCTGATAAATAAGAGCATAAGTTGCTTCATTATCAGTAGGAATTCCTGCTTGAATCTTGCTTAGTTCTTCCTTTGTCAGAGCGCTTTTTTCAATGTAATGATAGGTAGAAGCATGAATGACTGACGGTGCAACCAAGATACTTCCGAGTAAAACTGAACCAACAATCCCACAGATTTTTCGGATTGAAAACCGTTCTTTTTTAAATAATGACAATCGTAATCACCTTCTTTAATTTTATTTCCTAATAGTAAACACTATTTTTTATTCTTAAAAATTGAACTTCTAAAATCATCAGTTTGATTTAGATAGGCCTTAAACACTGCTCTCTTTAACTTATGAACTGCACTATCATATTCTGGATTATAGTTGTCCCAAGAATAACGATTCTCATCTGCATCCTTACGGACAGCTTCGTCCATTAATCGCTGCAGTTCTTCTACACTATGAATCGTCTTTCTTGCAAAACTTGCCCAAGATTTAGTTGGATCGTTGAAGGTAACCTTTTTCAAGTTTCTAAACTGATCCACCCGTTCTTGGTACATAGCTTTCTTGAAATCCGCCCAAGAAGAATACTTCCCTTCAAATACCTTTTCCAAAACAAGATCATCTGTCACCAATCCTCGTTCTTTACCATAGAGATTGATGGTTTTACCGTTTTGTTTGGCAACTTCTTCGTATTGGTTTGAGATATAAGGTACCATTCCATCCTTAAAGCCTTTGGCAGCCAGAAGTTCATAAGCTATCCTACGTCCCATCAAATCACCCGGAGTTCCCTTACTGCTCAGAGCCGAATAGATTGGGGCAAAGAGTTTAATCGTATAGTAACCGTTTCTTTCATATTCCCCAGACTTATATTCACGAGCTGACAAGATATTATTTTTAATTAAACTATCAAAGGTAGTCAATTTTTTGGCATCTTCTTCTGTCAGATTTTGTACTACGTTAGTAGCGTAAACCTCATTTCCATCTGCAGGATCTTTCACGTATTTATTCTCGATTTTTCTCAGGGCCGTCATTTTCTGATAAGCATCTAACTGTTTCACGATAGATTGCCCTTCGAGATATTCCAACATGTAAACGACATCAAACATATTGTGGACGTAGTTCTGAAGATCTGCTGCATTATTAAATCTTGTAGTTGGATCAAGCACTTGCAATCGCTGACCTTCTGTACTATCTGATGTTTTATGTTTCAAGATAGAGTTTATGGTAATGGTTGCATCACTTGGTTGGTCAGGAGCTTGCAATAAGCCTTTTGCGAAGAACTCTGGTCCTAAGCCACTTCTTCGACCATAGCCACCAAGGTAAATATCCTGATCTGAATCATGTGTCATCTCATGGGTATAGGTGATAGCTCCATCCTTATCTAACATACGATAGGACATATAGTAAACGCCATCTCCAGTTGCATAAGCACCATGATGATTGTGAACTACTTTATTCCCCACTGGACCAAAGAAATTCTTCATCGCCGGATTGGTACTATCAAACTTAGCCTCAACTGTGGCTTTTCCAGATGTTGTATCATCTCCAAACTTATAGGCATCATAAAGTAGAATTGTACGATAGAGTTTTTCACGTCCTTCTTTATCTAAAATGCGATACCAATAATCATAGTGATCTCGTTGACGTTTGGCTGTCTCACGCGCGTTTTCTTCAACAAAATCATTGAGATTCTTGCCTGCTTTGTGCTCACTATTGCGGTAACGATCATAAGCTCCAAATCCTAGACTAGACATGGTCGAGATGACAAAGACTGATTTCTCTGGCAAGGTTAGGAGCGGCAAGACCATATTGCGGTATTTCCATGTGGCACTACTAATGCGATCATAAACACCAATAGAATACTTGGTACCAACTAGTCCTTGCTTCGTTTTCACCTCTTCGATATTGGATTTTTCTTCGACAATGTAAGCCTTGGTCTGTGATTTAAACCAGTCATTATTGCTTTTGTCTGGTAGAAAGACTTTTCGGTAATTTTCCAACGTGCTAAACAAATCTGTCGTTCCATGATGGCTGGCAAGACTGATAGCATAAGTATCGACATTGTTTTTAGCAAGAAGATTGTTAAAGCCAGATTTACCTAACTCAATCAGAGTATCTAGTGGTGAAGTATTTCCTTTACCAAAGAAGTCCGGATGATACATAACTAGGTCTTTGACATTCACTTGACCATAGCTAAAGTTATACCAACGTTCTAAATAAGTTAAACCGAGTAGTAAGGCTTCCTTATTGTTCTTGATTTTATCTACAAGATAGCCTCTGGTAACTGAGTTGTCACCAGCAAGTCCAGCATCTGCTGACAAGAGTTTTTTCAAACTGTTTGCCAAATCTTGTTTTGTTTTGGCGAACTGGTCTTCCAGATAGAGCTCAGTTTGCTTGACATCTGGAGAAATTCCGAGTGTCTTTCTGATAGCATCCGACTTATAGTCAACCTTTTGTAAGTCAGGTACGACTTGCTTAATGATAGAGTCTTGGTCATACAAGAATTGATTTGGAGTGTAGAGGAGTCCTGTATCCCCTAAACTATATTCTGCTAGCTTGGCAAAATCAGTCTGGTACTTGAGATCAAGCTTCTCAGATGAATGGTCCTGATAGTGAAGCAAGAGTTTATTTGCAGTCTGTTTGTTAGAAACAATATCTGTGATTACTTGGTCATCCTTCATCATAACTGCGGACAAGAGTTCTTTTTGATATAAGAGACTGTTCTCCTTGACCAGGTTTCCGTATTTCACGATGGTCGCCTTGTTATAGAAAGGTAACAATTTTTCAATGTTCTTATAAACCAAAGCACGGTTAGCTTGATAATGCTTCACCTTAGAAAAATCACTTTCTTTACTACCACTTGTTGAAAGGGGCTCCACTGTTGGAGGAGTGAGAGGATTGATTTCTGCTTTTTTATTAGTCACTTCAGAAGCATCTAGCATTGTTCCTCTTTCTTCAAAGGATTCTTTGCTGACGACTTCATCCCTAACTAAGGTTACATTGTATACTCTGTTCGCCTTGCTGCTGAATGTGTCCTTCACCTTCATTCCATTGTAGTGGTAACCGGTAATAGCATTTCCGTTGGTTACATGGACATCACTGAGAACATTGGTCAAGCTTCCAGCATGCTGTTCCTCATTCGTCTTTCGATCCCACAAATATCCAGCCACACCCGCAACTCTACCAAAGTGCTTGACATTGTTGATATCACCTTCCGCATAACTGTTCTGTATATGCGCATCTTGGTCTACTAGACCTGCTAGCCCACCAACAGTCTGATCTGAACTATTGGTGTTGGATGAAATGGCTACTGTCGCTTTTGATTTAGTCAGTGAAGCTTTGTTTCCTGTCAAATGACCGACCAGACCACCGATATTATAGGCAGCAGTTGTTTCATAGGTATTGACAATTCTTCCCTTGAAACTACTCTCTGTGATGCTTGATTGGTCTGCCTTAGCAAGCAATCCACCGATACCACGTTCTCCAGCCAGAACACCATCGATATGAACTTGTTTAATCTTTGTGTTATTCTGAGCTTCATTTGCCAGTGAAGCAATATCATTTTTCCCTGAAATAGTAACATTTTTTAGGCTCAGTTTTTCTACTGTAGCACCACTCAAGTTTTCAAACAGAGGTTTTTTCAAGTTATAGATAGCATACTTCTTACCATCTTTTTCACCAATCAACTGACCAGTAAAGGTGCCCTTGATATAGGATCTTTCATCAGGACCAAGCTCCACTTCGTTAGCATTCAGGCTGGCCGCTAAATGATAGGTTCCAGAGGGATTTTGGTTTATAGCTTTGACCAGATTACTAAAGGAAGTAAAGTTTGTCTTTTCCTCTTTAGACTTCTTATCGAGGTAGAAGGTGAAATGGTCGACATATTTATTGTTCTGCTCTTGCTGGAGTTTCTCAGCCTTAGCTGTAATTTTGTAAACTGGCTGACCATTTCTTTCCTCTTCAGTTATTGAGGAGACTGGCAGATAGACATCTTTAAATGCCGAAGATTTTACCTTGACAAAGTAATTATCCGTATTCTTTGGAATTCCATCCAATGAGATATGTTGTTTATAAGTCCCATTCGTCTGGCTGTACAACTCAATATCCGAAACATTTCTTAATTCGAGTGTTTTTTCTGGATCCTGCTCTTTCGTTTTTTCAGTCGGAATATCTGGCTTTACTTGATCAATATCACCAGTGTATTCTGGAAGTGGGGCTACCTGTTCAGGCTCACCTTTGTCAGTTACAACAGCTTCTGGCAACGCTGGGTGAACCTCTGGTTCGCCTTTGTCGGTTACGACAGCCTCTGGTAACTCTGATTGGACTGCAGGTTCACCTTTGTCAGTTACAACAGCTTCTGGTAAGGCGGGTTGGACTGCAGGTTCGCCTTTATCAGTAACAACTGCTTCTGGCAATTCAGGTTGGACTGCAGGTTCGCCTTTATCAGTAACAACTGCTTCTGGCAATTCAGGTTGAACTTCAGGCTCACCTTTGTCACTGACTATAGCCTCTGGCAACTCTGATTGGACTGCAGGTTCACCTTTGTCAGTTACAACAGCTTCTGGTAAGGCGGGTTGGACTGCAGGTTCGCCTTTATCGGTAACAACTGCTTCTGACAATTCAGGTTGGACTGCAGGTTCACCTTTGTCAGTAACAACAGCTTCTGGTAAGGCGGGTTGGACTGTAGGTTCACCTTTATCGGTTACAACCGCTTCTGGCAATTCAGGTTGAACTTCAGGCTCACCTTTATCGGTTACAACCGCTTCTGGCAATTCAGGTTGAACTTCAGGCTCACCCTTATCAGTCACGACTGCTTCTGGTAACGCAGGTTGAACTTCCGATACGCCTTTATCACTTACAACAGCCTCTGGCAAGGCGGGTTGGACTGTAGGCTCACCTTTATCGGTTACAACTGCTTCTGGTAACTCTGGCTGGATCGCAGGCTCACCTTTGTCACTGACTACAGCTTCTGGCAACTCTGATTGGACTGCTGGTTTACCTTTGTCTGTTATAACTGCTTCTGGCAATTCAGGTTGAACTTCCGGCTCGCCTTTGGCGCTAACTACAGCTCCTGGCAACTCTGATTGGACTGCTGGTTCACCTTTGTCAGCTACAACCGCTTCTGGCAACTCTGATTGGACTTCTGGTGTGCCTTTGTTACTGACTACCGCTTCTGGTAACTCTGGCTGGATCGCAGGCTCACCCTTGTCGGTTACCAGAGTTCCAGCTTGTACATCCTTATGTTCTGCTAATTGTGATTGAGAATTTGAAGATCGTTTCTCTTCTTTTCTTGGATTGGTTAATTCTGCAGAGAGAGGTTTTTCAACTACTTGAACTTCTGTCGGCTTAGTTGAAGAAACAGATGTTTGTTCCTGCATAGCTTGTACTGTTGATGGATTCTCGACAAAATTTGGTGTAACACTATAATCCACATTTTGTTGTTTTGTAGGAGTGGCTGCTGATTTTTCTTGATTATTTACTTTAGACTCAGAAGTTATGTTTCCCTCTTTGATATATCCAACATATCTGTAACCTGAAATATCTTTAGGAAGAGGTAATTTTTCTCCAAAGGTCAGTTCATAGTCAGTATTGTAATTTATCAAAAGATTATTTTCTAAAGCATGAGCTGAAACTAAGACACCATTTCCTATCCCTGCAACCAATGCTAAATGTAATACTGTTTTATTCTTAACCTTTTTCTTGGAGACGGCAAAAATTAAAATCCCCAGAGCCGCTAAGCTAGCACCAGTAACTAGGGTTTGCATATCATTCTTACTTCCAGTATTTGGTAAGTCTCCCAGTTGATTTTGGGAATTTAATTTATAAACAAGATAATAAGTCTCATCATCATTCTCCATGTATGTAGGAATGTCATAGACAAGCTGCTTCTTTTCTTCTGATGATAGCTCTGACTCTGTCACATATTTATAGTGAACACCTTTAGTCTCTTGAGCCTCTACAGATGAGATACCTAATACAGACATAAAAAATAAACTTGAAATCGTTGCAGAGACAAGTCCTACTGATAATTTTCTAAATGAAAAACGCTGTTGTTTTTCACCAAAGTACTTTTCCATGATTCCTCCTTGAAATAAAATTTTAAAAATATGCAAGCTAAACTTTATTATATTAGCCTGTTATCTTATAAAAAGGTAACACACTTTGATTATACTCTTAATTTACCAAAAAGTCTTAAAATTGAGATGCGCTTTCATACTTTGTTTTATATATAAAATACGAATGAACAGGGTTTGAATTTCTTATATTCTTTTTGGATAAAAAAATAGGCTCTCCGAAAACTCGGAAAGCCTTATTTAATGCTACTTCTAGCTTCCTAGCCTTTACATTTCAAGGCTCGGGATAAAAAGGTTCACTGGACCTTTTTATTTTGCGATTGGGTAAACAGAAACTTGTTGTTGCAATAAAAGAAAACTATTATGCAATATCCTTCAAAACCTTGAAAAATCAACAAGTTACATTCGTAAAAATTACCGTAAAATTACATAGTCAATAATTATGGGTATCATTTTGGGTATCAAAAAAACCGCAAGCGTGAGCCTGCGGTCTAGTGTAATAATTTTTTATTCTTTCTGTTTTATTTTGTCGTGATGAGCCCATCAGGCTCAACTGTAAATTCTGGTTTGTCTGCCATGCTGCCGTCTGGTTTGAGATAGTACCAACCGTTGCCTGATTTGATGAATTGATTTGATTTCATGTCGCCATCTTTTTCATCAAGATAGTACCAGGTTTCTCGGTATTTCACCCAGCCTTTAGCCATACGACCGTCTGCCTTGAAATAATACCAGTAATTACCGATGTACATCCAGCCTGTAACCATTGCGCCACGTTTGTCAAGATAGAACCAATCCTTCCCATCATTGAACCATCGATTGATTAGGCAATAGCCGCGATTATCAAAGTAGAACCATTCATTGTTAACTTTCTTCCAACGGTCTTTCGGATAAGAACCATCCGACTCCTCCCACCACCAGCCGGTTTCATTACGTTTCCAGCCAGCTTCAGATAGACCACCTTCAATATCTTTCTTGAATTGCTCACGGATAATGCCCCATTTTGCCAAGTAAGGGTATGGATCCACATGGTCTGAGTGGTTGTTTGGTTGGTTATTCGTGCAATATTGATGCGTCTTGATTCCTGCTAGGCTGTCAGAGTCCAGCGTTCTCGGAATGCCTGCTTCGTCCGCAAGATTCCGCAGAAGTTCAATATAGAGCTTGTAGTCACGCATGAACTCTTCTTTACTTCCGTGACTTTCGATCAATTCGACTGCTGCGTAACTCTCAGCATTCCAACCGCCACCAACGTCCCAAGATCCGTTATTTACAGGCCCTACTTGCATGACACGGCCGTTTCCGACAACATGTGAAAAGAACCCTAGTTCAGGGTCTTTACGATAATGGTAGTCAGCTTCATTTTGTGCGGTTGAGTTTCGATTTCCTGTTGAGTGTGCATGCACTTGACGATAAGGTTGTACACCGACCTGAGGTAAGTTAGTTCTTAATCTGCTTGTATCAATATCCATCCTTACTCCCCTTTCCACTCTTCGTTAATTTGTTTGACCGCTGACTCAACGAAGGTATCAAGGTCACGGTCAGTCATGCTGATGTTGTATTTTGACAATTCTGCACGGATTTTAGTTCGTGCCTGTTCCAGTTTTTCCTCGCCTTTAAAGCCAGTTTCTGAAGCTACTTGCTCTACGGCATTGACCGCATTTTTGGCCAAGCTCTCAACAATTTTGATGGTTTTCTCCCCACCTTTTTTAATGAGGTAATCTTTGACTGCTTTAACCACAATCCCAATCAAAATGATTAAAATGCTGATGGCTCCGTTTGCGATAATTTCATTGATTTGTTGCATTTATATTTTCCTCCACAATTTCCAATTCTAGAAATTTTTCATACAGTACCTTGATGGCTCCATTTCCACCAAGCTCGACATAGCTTTCGTAAAGACGAGACAATTCCTCAATCTCATGCTGATTGGTATTGCCTCGTCTAATGGCTTTTTTTAGGTTTTCTTGCAATCGAAAACGTTGTAATCTTTGAAGACCTTTTCCAATGATACTCAAGCCTTTACTATTATCTTTGCCAATGTTCTCAACATTTGAGACTGTTTTTTCAATAGCACTAATTTTGTCAGATAAGAGACTGATTTGCTTGTCAGTTTCTTTTGTATTCTGCGTGCTTTTGAAGGAGAAATAGCTAGGAATGATTACGATTAGAATCGGACTCAATTTATCCAAAAATGCTAGTAATTCCAATCAGACCACTTCCAATCTACTGTGCAGGAACTCGAGTAGTTTCAAGATCACTTCCATTCTTTTGGCCATCCCACTTCCAGATTGCAAGAAGGCCATTTTGAGATGGTCCGCCTTCAAGTTGTTTGAGAGATTCGCCTTTGTAAGTGAAAGCCTGATTTGTCTGAATCAAGACACGCTTGCCCTCGCCGTTCAATTCGACATGTTCAGGATCTTCAATCACAAACATATCACCTGGTTGATAGGCCTTACCTTCTTCAGCGAATGGGAAGAGTTCAACAAGTTCCTTGTAGGTTGTTCCATAGGCGATTTTCTCACCCATAATGGAATCTTGAGCCATGACTCGTACTACTTTGTCGATTTTATTTGCAAGCGCAGAGAGTCGATTCTGCTTGCTTTCATTCTGAGCAATCTTCTGATTAGCCTGTTCAAGCTGCACCTGTGTTTTGACGATGGCATTAGTTGGGTCAAGTTCTGTACGGATATGATCCAGCACTTCTTGAATCAAGGTTGCTTCATTATCCTGCGTATGGTCGCCGTGCAATTCTACTTGCTCGTAAGAATAGCGTCCGTTGTTTTCCATCTTGATTGCGACAACTGTCACATTTTCTGCGCCTTTAAGATATGGTTTAATTGCTACTTCGTAATTCATTAGTTAGTTCCTTTCATTTTTGCTTGTGTCTCTTCAAATAATTCTTTAAGCGCTGGATCATATTCTAAAACAGCTTCAAATTCATTGATTCGTTCTTTGATGTTGTTGTTTTCTTGCATCAACTCCTGATTCGCAATCTTTTGATCGTTCAACTGAACAATAGAAAAATTATTTTCAATCATAGTATTCGTTGATGCAGTTGACAATTCATTGATTGTCATTCGTAGTGCTTGATTAATTTGCTCTGTAACCATTTCTGCCTCCTTGCATTATTAATTTAATTCAGAGAAATCTGTATATAAGATTCCTCTTTTATCTCTAAGAGTATTAAAATTGACGATAAATCTTTCAAGGATCCCTAAGAGAGAAACTTTTTGGCCCCATTTATTAATAAAATAAAAATCACCAGATAAAATCGCTGAACGTTTTCCTGTTTCAGGTTTGTCTTTATCAACAATAGGCCCGATTGTAGGTGTATCACTTGTCTGAATTATCCAGCCTTTTTCATTTTCTCCGAAGCCTTTATTTGATACTCTCAAATAATCTCCTATGGAATTCACGTTTCTTTGTTGAGGATTGTTCCAAATCTGTATTCCTGCAAAAGTTTGATTATTACCATTTTCCGTCCCATCTGAATTAGAGCCTATAACAGTAACTCCAGATTTTGTTTCTCTATTACCTGCTACTTCTTGAATACCGGTGTCAAATTTTATAAATTGATTCGGATAACCTGCTACAACACGTCTCATAGCTGCTTTTTCTGTATAGACTTCGTACTGACCTTTGTTTAAGTCAATTTTCATCGCTCCATTCGTAGCACTTAAATTCCCACCCGTAATTCTATCAGCGTCAATGGTGATGCTGTTAAGGTGATTGATAAATGCTTGCTTGCTTATAATGCCTTCAATCAACGCATCCTTCGCGGTAATTCTCTTGATAAACGCATCATCGAATTTCACTTTTTCCGCAGTAACAGCTTCAGCATCCAAAACTACAGTAGTCACCGAACCAGCTTCAAAATTGGCTGTCTTCAGCTTATCAATCATGGCAGACTTGATAACCGCTTTATCAATCAAGGTTTCACCCGTGATGTGAGTCAGTTTACCGTCAAGTCGATTATGACCATTGGCTCCAAAATTGATTCCTGAAATCAAATCACCTGCACTGTTGATGTTTTGAACCGACCATGAGTCAGCAAGTTGTCTTTGAACGGTTTTCAGGCCTTCATTCTTAGATACTTCAACCTGGAACAGCTGGCTGGTCATAGCCATGCGAGCAACCTTATCCGCAATCCCGTTTTCAGTATTGCCTAAAATCCGCTCATAAAGCTGACTGGTTTCTTTAACACGCTGGAAGTCAGTAGTCTCTACTTTTCGCGCTAGCTGATTGGTCACATTCGAAAATTGCCTATCAGCATTCGCTTTGTTAGCAGAGACCTGATCAGATATTCTACCCATTTGTCGTTCAGCATTATCCTTATTTGTAGCGACCTGAGTCTTTAAATTTGAAATCTGATTATCTGCACCTTGCTTGTTACTGTTTATCCGATTTGAAAGATTTGAAATCTGAGTAGTGGTTCCTTGCTCACTGCTTGTAAGTCTATTTGATAGACCACTGATTTGGCCACTCACATCTTGTTTATAAGTCGTAACTTGACTGGAAATATCCGTGAACTTACCATCTACAGATTGACGATAACTTGCGATTTGACTAGCGATTTCTTTATTCGCACTAGTTTCAACAGCTTCAATCTTCTGATTGATACCCTTCACATCTTCTTGATAAACCGCTTTGCCTACATAGTCCTTCGCAACTAGCTCACGTACAGCCGTCGCTTGTTTTGCACTTTCCTCACGGGTATAACGCTGTAAAGCTTCCTGTCGCTGACCGTCTTTATTGACATATTCCTGAATAGCTGACAAGTCAGTTCGCAAGCCTTCAGCAGTTTTCTGAAATTCAGACTTAGCAACGACAAGATCCGTCTTGCCATCTTCAGGAGCAGGACCTGCATCTATACGAGTTGAGCTTCTGGTCAATTCAACCTTGCGAAATGCCACATGGCCAATTCCGTCATAACCAAGAATAATTCGCCAGAAGTCAAAATTATCAGGCTTGGTCAATGCTGGGATAGTGACTTGATAAGTCTGCCAGCTAGATGTGAGGTTGAAAGTGCCAGGTATAATTTCAGGATTACCGGAAACTGTACGGTTGGCCCTTAATGATAGCCAAACACTTGAAGAGCCAGAGTAGCAAATCCCTTGAAACGAAAGTGTGTAGGTTTCGCCAAGTTCCAAGTCTAGAAGAGCTGTTGAACTCTTCCAAGAAGAACGACTACCTTCTTTCGAATTGATTTGCATCTGCTTCCAAGTGTTAGTCGTACCTTTGACGTTGTATTCGCCGTTTGAGATAGTCCAATCTTGTGGACTGTTATCTCCTTGACTATAGTGCCAAAGTCCTCTTGAAAAGTCGTAGTCTTCAGCATAGTTGCGACTACCGACCTTCATTTTTGAAAATTCTTCACGCAATTTCCCAGCTTCAGCCACAACTAAGGTCTTGTCTGCCTTGTCTTTGGTTGCATTGACAATCTCTTGTCTAATACCAGATGCCCGCACCTCAAATTCAGCCATGCTCAATTTCTTGTCCAGCTTGTTCTGCGTGCTTGTTTCCAAACTCTTCACGGACTGCCTGATGTTCTCAGCAGTCACGTTGAGTGAGCTGATATCCGCTTTAGTTCTAAGCCCTTCGGTCAGACGATTTACACCAGCATCAAGTGCATCAGCACGCTGTTTGAAGGTCGATTCGACAGTTGAAATCCGACCGTCAATATCTTCAGGAGCTTCTGAATAAGAAGTATCTACATCGCTTATTTCAAACTTCGGCATCCAAATCCAAACGGTTCCTTCTTGGTTAAAATCGAACAACCATTCATTTGTGGTCTGCTTGGATTCGTTTGTCCAACTTTTGGGAATATGGATAACATATCGTTTAATTTCTGTCGACAATGTTACATTTCCGGTTTTGTACCAAATGTTGCCTAATCGAGATCTCAGCATTATTCCGTTTTTATTCGCCTTGGCATAAAAACTAATGGTTACATCTTGATTAGTCGTACTTCCAAAAATTACTTTTCCAAATTGACCCAGAGCTGGATAAGTAATCTTAGGATTACCTCCGTCCCGACCAGATGGATTCTGACCAACGATTTTTAAGGCATTATGACCTAAATACTTATCTGTGCTATCAATAGCGGCCTCGTAAGTACTCGTAGTCCAAATCCCTGTTTTTGAAATATTCTGCTTGAATAGTGAATTCAAGAATAGATTTCGACCGGATGCCTGCACACTCGCTATCTTACTAGCTAGCTCCTCGGCTGTCTGTATGAGTTCTGACTTGCTGGCCTTACCACCGGCCAAGTTGGTCAGTTCTGACAGTCTGCGAGTCGTCGTTTCTTCATACGTCGCTTGCGCTGACTTCACGCCAGCTAGTTCTTTTTTTGTCTGTATTAGTGCTTCAACTTGTTCATCAACTTCATCTTTTATTTGTTCTTGCTTCGATAGAACTTCATTTGCTAAATCATCCAAATCACTTGACAAAGTCATCTGAGCGCTCGTAGCCTGTGTCTTAAACTCTTCAAGTTTAGCGATTGAATCCAGACCAATTCGCTTCGCTTCCTGAGCAAGCAGACTACTTGCGCCAGCGTTTTGTAAGGCTTCTATAGCCCTACGTTTAGCATCTTGTAAAGGACCATTTTCAAAGCTGTCGAAACACTGATTGATAGTGTCAGAGAGTTCTTGCTTGACTTCTTCAGCTCTTGCTTTGGTAGAATTCAGGCCATCAGTAAATTGATTGACCAACTCTTCTTTCTGTCTGTCAAAAGCAAGGTTAGCATTCTTGAGTTCTCTTGCTAACTGCCGTTCAAAATTACCTTGAAGTTGTTGAGTTTCGTCCTTGACAGCATCACTCACTGCGTTACCAATCGCATTCGCAAGACCTGACTGGAACTGACCGAAGCCAATTGATTTCAATTTCTTGGCCATTGGTGAGTAAGTGTACTTGGTAATCTTCTTACGCACATCAAGGTTGTAGACCTCATGAAAAAGACTAACAATATCGAACATCTGAACAGGCACGTCACTCTGGCCGACAACCTCAATCTCAA
The DNA here is from genome assembly GCF_001068775.1 of Streptococcus pseudopneumoniae. Lineage (GTDB taxonomy): Bacteria > Bacillota > Bacilli > Lactobacillales > Streptococcaceae > Streptococcus > Streptococcus pseudopneumoniae_N. The sequence goes on along the minus strand of NZ_JWAJ01000124.1, from coordinate 38,368 downwards.
GGCTATCTTCCATCATGTCACAAAGTGAGGTTCGATAATACTGCTCACCATACTTACGAAGGCTTGCTTCATCCTTCACATCCTGGTCATTAACCTCAATCACATCTTCATAGATTTGACTATACTTGTTAATGAGTAGACTATCAATTGTGACCGTAAATGTACGATCAGGTGCTTTCTCTTCATCACCTTTGACAGTCGTAGTGAAAGTAATTCGAGTCTTCAAAGACTTGGTAGAGGTCTTGTGCTGATAGCTAGACAGGTTCTTTTTGTACATAAAAAGCGATTCATTTTCTGAACCGCCATTTTTTAAAAGTCTAACTTGATATCCATGACGCACAAGGTCACCACCCCATTGACCAAGGATGGAATGCTTGTCTTTCGCGAATGCTTCCATGGCATTCTTAGAGCCAATATTGAAGGTGTGCCTATCTTCAATATCCGAGAAGAACGAGAACGGATTGTCACGAGTGATGCTTCCAGCGAAGCGACTCAAGGCAGTCGAACCAGTCTGCCTATCCAAAGAGATTGGATTGACCACATAGTTATTCAAGAGGGTGAACACCTGGTTCGCATAGACTTGAATATAACCATGCTTCTTCTCAACCTCGAAGATGACAAAATCCTGCTCGCCGTGAAGATCATCAGCAGTTAGGAATGTCTCCTCCTTCAACTTCTCCCACAAGGGATCAGAAGTTGGGAATCGAAAACTCAATTGGTAGGTGCTATTATCCTCTTGAACAATTTCATCAGCGTATGCAGCATTCAGAGGCATATTCCCATTTGTTAAATAAATCAAATCTTATACCTCCAATTTGGTCGAAAAGTAATCTTACGGACGGTTCCAGTAAACGAAACACCAATCTTACCAGTCGGGATTTCTAAGAACCCTCCACGCTTCCGAAGTGTGTTCTGAACCGCACCAGTAGCGTTGTAGATGTTCTGCTTTCCTTGTCTACAATCGATTGTAGCCTTGGTCTTAATCGTAAGATACATGGTCTTACGACCAATCGTAAGAGAGATATCACCATCCCCCTCGATTTCGATGATAGGCTCTGAATAGATTGTTCCAAGATTATTGATTGTACCAGATGCAGTCAGAACCACAGGTTCTACGCTCTTCTGATATCTGAATGGTTGCATTTCTAACTTAATTTCTAACTTCCAAGCATGATTCCCAAAAGGTTCAAAACTAGCAGTCACAAAGTTAGCATAAAACAATGAGCCAAGCTGATAGCTAAATTCCAAAACGTTATCATTCGATTGAAACTTATCAAGAATACTTGAAATCTCAACCATTTTTTTAACGTATAGAATGAAGGTCCTTTCGTAACTGTCGAAAGAACCGTCTAATACACGATAACTGCCATTGACTCCATAAAGGTCAGCCTTCTCTCCCTTCGGCTTAGCAGCCTCCACCTTCCCAAAATCTGTCACATCACAACCAGGAAGGCTTGATGTATTAAAACCGTTGATGATCATATAATCCATTAAATTCCTCCCCTCGCATAAATAGCACCATGTTGTTCGTAGGTTTTGAGCGAGATAATGTCATTGTCTAGATAGACATCTGACGATTTCTCAAGGATAGCAGTAAGGATTCTTTCCATACTTGCTCTCAGAATCGCTATCTCAGACACGGTTCTATTTTCATGCGCTTCAAATTGAGTTGATGGCATAGCCAACTGAGCCTCAAGACTTTTAGTAACTGAGGCAGAGGAATTCAGGTCCAGACCGTCTCCTGAAAATACATCCGCAATCTCATCAGCCATGCCTCCGACCGTTTGCTTGACATCCTTAAATTGGTCTTGCAATCCTTGATCTAACCCCTTCATGATTGCAGTACCAGCAGGAATCAAGAGTTTACGGTCATATTCGATAGGACCTTTGTGATCACGAATCCAATCCGCGATTCCACCAACAAAGTCGGTAACAGAGGACCACATAGACTGCAAACCATTCAAGAAACCTTGCAAGATTGCTTGTCCTGCACTATACAAATCAATATTCCACAATTGATTGAAAAAACCAGTGACATTGCTTACAAGACTAGACACAGCATTAGACATAGTGTTCCATGCGTTCTGTGCTCCAGATACAAGACCATTGATAATGCTTAAAACACTAGATGCTAGAGAACTCCAAGCATTGCTTGCCGTTGACTTGATGTCTTCCCACAAACTTGATAGGAAGTTCATAAAGCCATCCCAGATATTTTGAGCTCCCTGCACCAAACCTGTGATCAGACTTGTTACAGTAGATTTTAACCATTCCCAAGTCGCTGAAGCAGCCGACTTGATAAACTCCCAAATCGCACTAAGAACAGCAGAAAAGTTTTCAAAAACAGCAATACCATAACCAACAATAGTATCTACAACTCCAGAGAAGTATGTTTTGATACCTTCCCAAATCATGGAAATGCCATTTTGAATACCTTCCCAAATTAGAGAAAGATCAGCTCCTAGCTGATTAAAGTTCCCTGTTACAAGGTCAATAATGATTAGAATAGCGCCCAAGAAAATGGATTTGATGAACTCCCAAGCGCCTTGAAAAATCATCTTAATCCCTTCCCAAATTTGAGTAAGACCGTCTGAAATGTTATTCCAAACATTCATGAATCCGTCAATGAACGGTTGAACAATAGCCATTACTACCGTTGTGATAGCTGTCCATGCCACAGACGCAGCCTCTTGAATACTTATCCACAAGTCAGAAAAGAATGTTACAACAGCAGTCCACATCGCTTTCAAAGATTCGATGTAAGCAGTCCAAGCTGTAACAACTCCATCCCACAATGTGCTAGCACCCTCAGAGATACCAGACCAAAGACCGACAAAGAAATCAGCAATCCCCTGCCAAGCCTGCTTGATCCAATCCACAAAAGATGACCAAATTTGCTGACCAGTTTCTGTTTGTGTGAAGAACCATACCAGTCCAGCAGTCAATGCTGCGACTGCCGTTACGATTAGGCCAATCGGATTTGCAGATAAAACTGCATTAAAGATACCAAACGCTCCACTTGCTCCCATGGTTGCAGCCGCATTCGCCGCCTCTGCGGTAGTGAGTGCACCGGTTCTTACGAACTGAGCTAGCATTAAGCCATTCGTAATAGCTAGAGTTGCATTCCTGATTGTTTCAATTCCTTTTATTACCGCTAAGACAGCTTTATATCCTGCCCATGCACTCGTAATACCAACAACAGCCGATTTTAAGGCATCTAATGCAAGAGGTGAATCTTTTAACCAAGAGGTAAATTTACTAAGACTTTCAGAGGCGTCCCTGATAAAACCTGTGATACTTTCAAAGGCAATGCCTAGCAGATTCACTCCCTGCTCTCCATCTTTGATCCCTAAAAGATCACCAACGAAACCCCCAATAATGCCTAATACATCACCGATTGCAGAACCAATGTTCTCAAAAGTAACTCGAATATTGTCTGCTATGTTGATAATTTGGTTCGCTGCATCTTCGCTAAAACCAAGTGCATCTAATATTTCAAAATTCCCCTCTTTATCCATAGACCCAAAGATCATATCAAAGAAGGTTTCGAAAATTCCTGTCACATGTGCAACTTGATCAAAAACAGCACTACCAAAAGCATCTCCGAAAAGTTGAGAAGCAATATCACTGAGTCCGTGTGTTAAAACAACACCTAGCCCTGATAAGATGTTCCCTATCATGGGTAAGAAATTTCCGAATAAAAATGTTTTCGTTGTTTCTAATAATGACTGCAAGGCTGGTGTTACATTTTCACCAATTGCTATCTTCCCTAGCACATTCTGAGCAGCTGCTTTCATGGATTCAAAAGAACCACTAAAAGTAGATGCTGCCTCTTTGGCAGTTGTACCAGTGATGTCGAGATTTTCTTGGATAGCATGGATAGCATTATAAACATCCGAAAGATTGTTAATGTCGTACTTAACACCCGTCAGTTTCTCTGCATCAGCTAAGAGCCGTTGCATTTCTTGCTTTGTACCACCGTAACCAAGCTTCAAATTGTCAAGCATGGTGTAGTTCTGCTTAGCAAATCCTTGATAAGCCATCTGAATGCTCTCCATAGATGTACCCATCTTGTTCGCATTATCTGACATATCAATCATGGCCATGTTTGCTGTTTCAGCAGCTTTATTAGTGTCACCACCAAGAGATTGCAAGAGGCTAGCTGAGAAGCCTGTCACATTTTCCATATAGGCATTAGCTGACAAACCTGTGGTCTTGTAGGCTTCGTTAGCATACCCCTTCACCTTGTCAGCAGAACCTTTGAATAGAGTTTCGATACCTCCAAGTGATTGCTGAAGCGCTGCTCCTTCACTGATAGCTGCCGAAAAGGCCTTGCCAATTCCTGCCGCTGCAATAACTTTCGTCATAACGCTAACAAGACTAGAACCCAATGACTGTCCAGCGCTTTGCCCTGCTGAACTCGCTTCAGGATCGAGGATTGATTGGATTTTACCAGTAATACCTCTGGCTGATGGTATCAATTGTACATAAGCTTGTGCTATTTCTGTCGCCACTAATCCTCACCTCCTATCTTTTCTAGAATTTGCTGACGATATTCTTCAAAGTCCTCACCAGAATCAAAGATCATCTCCTTACTTTCTTTAGCTTTAGTTTTACCTGTCAGCTCCTCTGCAACCATTAATGGTTTGTTGATTCCTTTCTGACCGTCTGTTGTTTTAAACCAAACAAGAGCAGAAAGTCTATCTAGTACGCCCGCAAGCAAAAAGGTTTCAAAAGGAACCTTGATATTGGTCATTGCTAGTTTGATCCGTGAATCATCTCTCAGACCAAAAGCAAAGACAGCTACCTGGTCAGCAGGTAACTGTCTGTAGTCAAAAATTCCATAGGTTTCAGCTAAATCACAGATAAGAGCATCTTCGTCTGTTTGAATCATTCTAGCAAGGAGTGCTATTTTTTTAACTGGTTCTTACTTGTAAAGATTTCCCGAATTTCATTCCCAATCTTGTCCAAAGGAACAATTCCATCCGCAGTTCGCACATGATTTTTCAAATCTTCCGATTTGTTACCAAGCATGAGTTTGACCACTTTGGGTAAAACTGCCGGATTTGTATCTACTTCAGCGATGGCTTCAAGTAACTCATAGTTTTCCAAGCGCTCTTTTGTAATTTCAAAAGCAAATCCAGTCGAAGTAACACCACGAATTGTTTTAATCTGTGGGGTTGCTCCGTTATTTTTTTTCTTATGATTTCGTCTTGACATGATTAAGCTCCTTTGATGTATTCATAGTGTGTGTCGTCAGCAGCGTTAGGGAAGGCAGTGACTGTCGTACCATATCCGAGAACACTTCCATCGTTATAAGTAATTTCATCGATGGCAGTTACCTTTCCTGAAGGGATAACAATACGTTTAAGTACACCACCTTTTAGAACCGTTTCGATTACAAGGCAATGATGTGGCAATTCTTTTGAATTTGCCTTAATTGTAATTCCTGATGACAAGTCCCCAGATACATTATCTGGTCCATACACTTCCTTCAAAACATGTAGATTCAATGCCTCAATAAGCATATATTTGAATGTGTCTGTTTTTTCCTTTTGAACTGAACTTACAATGACACCGCCCCATGCTTTAATATTCTCTGACTCAGGGGAGTTGCTATTGGTCATACCGTCATCTGAAATATAACCTAGTGCTTCAAACGCCTCATCTAATTTTGTTGTTGCGTCTGTCGGCAGTGCTGTTCCAAGAGGTGCAGAATAAACCGCACCTCCGATTTTAGGTTTTGCAGTCGTTACATTTGCTTCTTTTCCCATTTAATTTCTCCTTTTTAAAAATAATTAATATCAAATACGGCTTGATATCGATATTGTTTCGTTTCAGTGTCCGTAAAGTTGTAATCGCTGTTTAAGTGGACACCACAGATTGAATCTAATTCAATCAACTCTTTTACAGCTTTTTTCACTTTCACATTAAGCTCTGCAGCCTTCTGCATAGTAGGACCATAGCTTTGAAAAGCAAAGGTCGCACTACCAGAATGATTTCGCTCCTTACCTCCAGTTTTTTGAATAATGACAAAACTGGCTGGAGCTTCAGCTTCATGCTCAAAAAATGACGGTACATCTAAATGACCGTCAAGATATTTCTTGATAATAATTTCAATCATCTAATGCACCGCCTTCAACAAAGTGTTATTTTTCAAATTATCCCTTTTCGCTTTTCGCGTAGCTGGATAAATCATAGCATTGGCCCTTGTCTTACCAACGTGGCTATCTTGTTCGTAACCAGGGCCACATCTTTTTTTAATGACTGTCGCTTCTTTGTTCAGAATGTCCTGAATCTCTTTTGATTTCAAAAGAGCTCCTACACCCGAACCGATAAGCTTGACTTTTGTATTACTCATACGCTTCAACCATCACTTTCTTGTTCCAGTCTAAAGGCATCATGGCTTCAATTCCTTCCAAAGGAATACCAATCGTGCGCCATTTGCGCCCAAAGAAACGAACTTCACGGTCTTTCCACTCGTTCTGATCGCCTTTTGGAATGCCTAGTGTATAAGAGACCTTCTTTCCAGTCAGATTGAGTTGATTAGTGACATCTTCTGTCGAAGCTGGAACAACCAGGACGTTATCTACTTGAACTTCGGTATTCTCATAGATTGGATGCCCAAAGTCATCCCGACCATTCTTGGTTTTCCCAATCAAAGTCACAGTAATTCCTTTAATCCGTCCCATAGATATCAATCACCCCATATCTTTGTTTTTTTAGACCCAGACGTTTCAATTCAGAGTCCTTGATGAAGAGGCCGCCACCAGGTACTAGATAAGAACCACTCACTGAATAACCCAAAGCGCTCTCAGCAAATTGAGTCATCGGCTCCTGCTCAGTTGAGGTCATCAAGGTACGAGCTACCACATCGACTGTAACCGATTTGACCACTATGGCAAAAGATGGATCAGTAGTAACCAATCCATCTATATCTTTGCCAACTTTTTTAGCTTCAACGCGAAGAGAATGAGAAACAACTTCCAACAGCGCTTCGGCTCGTTTTTCCTCATCGAATTTCAACGCCCGCCACAATTTTTTCAAATCTTCTACTGTTGCAAAGTTTTCCATTTCTACCTCCAGTCAAGCGACTACTGGACTTCAGTGTCAGCTTGTTCGATTATCGAAATCAATTCAGGTTTTGTGGCGCGGTTATCATAAGTAATACCTTTTTCATCAAGGATTTCTTTCAACGCTGCGTTAGTTAATGAGTCCAAAGGTTTGTATTCTGCAATTGGAACCCAATCGCCTCCACTAATTGCATTTTCAGTAACGATAGTAGTCCCTGTTTTTACATTAATGTATTCCATATACTACCCCGCTTTCACAACACGAGCAAAGCTGTTTTTGTCCAAAATTCCCCAACCGAGATAGATTTCTGCACGAAGATAGACTTGGTTATAACCTTTCAAGTCTTTCCCAGAATTGTCTGGATCACCATATCGAATAACTTCGAGTGGAATCTGCTTAGCATATCCCCATTTAACCATGTTAGCAAAGTCACCAACAATAGCAACATCCTTATTGGTTCCAACATTAAGACCAACTGTAGTATTCACATCTACAGGTAGACCATTAATAGCCCCTGGATTTGCTCCCCATGCCAATTCAGGGTATAGGCGCTCATTAGCTGAGTTCTTCATGCTAGCTAGTGCACTTGCAAATGTAGTATCAATAGCCATACCGCTAACGATATTATCAGCTCCTTGAATCATTTTAACTGCATCTTCGACATTAGTATCTGGATCGCTTGTTGTAAAGTTCACTGTCTGAGTGACCGCCTTGTCAAAACAGTTATCCCCAATAACAGCGGATTCTTGTTTAGTACGTGGATTTACGCCATGGAAGGCCATGATATCAATACCACGAGCTACTTTATTAGCAAACCCTTCATTGAATGACTTCAAAATATCGATTTTAGCCTCTTCTGATGCAAAAATGAACTCATCAGATACACGAGCGCCATACTCGATTTTAATAGGCACAATAGTTACAGGTTCTAGACTTGCACCACCATGCGTTTTCTTCCCGTTTTCTGCAACGATATCTACATCAGCATCTAACGAGAACGTAAATTCTTTCAATCCATTGAAAGGAATCGCTTGTTGATTAGACAATTTAGCCAGTGAGCTGTGACCCTTAACTTTGTTGATAAGGTCTGTCACAAGCATTGGATCAAATAATGTTCCTCTTGATAGTTGATCTGTCATATATTATTACTCCTTTAATCTTCAAAAACTAAACCTTGTACTAGGTTTTTATAAGATGTATTTTCAGTTTTTTCTAGAGCAGGCTCTAGATTTCGCATTGGTGCGAAATGTTCAGTAGGTTTTACGAAAGATGCCAAGCGCTCCGCATCAGCTTTGAAGCTTTCTTCATCATTTCCATGCAAACGATCTGCAAGGTCATAAGGCAGTCCATGTTGCAAAGCTACTCGAGTTCGCAGACTAGCTGTCTCATAACCAGCGATTTGATTCTGCAAAACTTCAAGTTGCTTGTCAGCATCTGACTTACTTTGATTAGTAGCTTCGATTGTTGACTTCAAGCCAACATTTTCTGTTTCCAATTCTGTAACTCGAGATTTGAGCTGGTCATAGTCGCTATACTTCGCTTTCTCACGAGATAAACGCTCCTTAATAGCAGCATCAAATTCTTCTTGTGTAGTGATTGGTTTAAATTCTGACATTCTCATGTCTCCTTTCTCCTGCTTCCCCGGCAGTTCGGTAATTTTTGGCATCAAAAAAAGCAGTCACAAGACCGCTTATTTTAATAACTGATTTTTTGCTTTTTCTTAGGCTTGGTCGTAGCACAAGCCCAGTGCGCAAGCAAAGCACTATCCATCAAAGAAATATCCATATCGTCAAAGTGCGATCGATAACCAAAACCACCATTTGAGCCAATATTCCGCTTATCGCAGTTAGTAGCTACTTTTGATAGCGATGGTTGACCAGCGTGACAGATGGTTTTCTGGTAAATTCCCTGCTCCCAAAGAGCGTTGGCCACGATGATTTCTTTCACCGTCGGTAGAATCACGTTCTTGATTCTATAGTCCTTCAACTCTTCATCCAGGATCTTTTGACCACTTGCGCCATCGATGACAATTTGAGCCACGTCAGCTTGACGCAAAAAGGCAACCATCCACTCATTACCATTACGAACGGATTGACAATCGACTGTTTCGATAAAGAAACGGCCATCCTTGGTACGTGCAGCAATGCTCAATGCCACGTTCGTTCCATCTTGACCGTACTTAATGCCAACAGACAGCTTGCCAGATAATGCTGGAATATCATCCACCTTGAGCTCGTTCCACTCAGTTTCAGAAATAGCAGATTTCTGGTTGTAAGTTGGCCAAAATCCCAAACGTTGGATATTATGGTCTAGCTTATCCTCACCAAGCTCTGCCTCAATCTTCCGCTCATTTAAGTGGTATCCCATAGACGGATTAGAATTATACCAAGCTTCCACATCATCGATTTCCTTTTCATCAGAAACTGACCACTCAGCCCACCCTGAATACTTCCCTTTCCCGAAAAGACAAGTCTCACGATACTTAGTAAAGACCGTACCACTTGAAACAGGTGTCGGAGGTGTTCCACACATGATTGTGATAGGATTTTCACTATCCGTAACCGTGTACTTCAAAGCAGATTCTTGCTCAGTCGTGTACTCTTGAGCCTCGTCAATGATTAGCATATCAAAACCTTCACCAAGACCACCATTTGATGTCCTAGTACGGAATTGGATAACACCACCTGTTGAATAAAGTTCAATACGCTCCTGCCCCTTCGCCCGAATGGAATTAAAATCCTCACCATCCACATACCCCATTTTCTCAAGGTATCGTTTCACCTTCTCGAAAGAGGAATGAGATGTAGAAATTCGGTGAGCCGTGTGCAGGATATTCAATCCCTTATGCAAACCCCAAATTTCAAGAATATAAAGGATTTCAGATTTTCCGTTTCGTCGAGGAATAGAGTAACCAAACTTCTGATGCACCCAAAGATCGTTCTTGTCAACAGCCATCATAGGCAGCAAAAGATTCTTTTGCCAAGCATAGCAAGAAAGACCAGTCCGCTCGTAAAGTTCAATCGCTTCTTTAGCTTTTGAATTTTTCTTGACGTATTTTAAAATCACCGATTGAGAAGGATTCTGATTGCCAAGTTTCTTCCTCGCCATCCACTGCTCCTTTCAATCGTACCGCATGATAACCCTATCGCTGGGAGATATCGGATCACCTCCTAAACTAAAGCACAATAAAAGCACCCTTTCGAGTGCTTATATTATGCTACTTCTGCTAATAGTTTTTCCATGAAATAGACTTGACCTTTTCCAGTAATTTTTGTAGTTTTACTGATACGAATTGTTCCATTAGGTTCATGGTGTGTTCGTTCTTTAATTTCAAACAATCCCCTATCCATACTACGCTGAGTTGGCATATTCCAAGAGTCTCCTTTTCGGTTAATTAGAAATCCATTTTCACGTAGCCAAATAAACAAACGATTCTGACCAATTTCCAGACCATTCTGACGGAGCAACTTAGCAAAGTCACCAATCAAAATAGATGTCTGACTAGCTGACACCGCATTAGCAAAGAGAACTTTTGGCTTGTCAGCTTCCATCTGCGCTTCCAACGCTTGTTTTTTAGCTCGTTCCTCTTTCAATGCTTGAAAGGCTGCGATAGCTAAGTCTGGATCGTTTAGCAACTGATCCGTCGCATACAACCCATGCTTACGAATAGAGGGCAGCACTTCGCTAGTGACCCAATCAGCAAATTTCTCTGCTTCTGGTTTGCGAGATTGAAAAACAAGTTTATAGAAATTCGCTTCGTTGATGAAGTTGGCTTGTTGGACTCCTCCATTTGTAAGGAGGTCGGTAGTAACTACCCCCTTTGAATTTAGCCTTTTTACTACATCTTTACTGTTTTTTATATCCAAAATCTGACAACAATCTTTTAAGTTGAAATAAATTTCTTGATTAACTTCTGTCGTTCTTACTTCTCCGAATTGTTCATTTTTAAAAATTTGTAGTTCCATTTTTATGCTCCTAGTTAAAAATTTTACTTCCTAAGATTTCTGCTTTATCTGTTGAGTTCATCAAAATAAAAGCAATTTCATCTAGTGTTGAATGAAGTAAACCGAATTGTTCATTAAAAGTATCAAAGAACTTTTTAGACATCTCTTTAAAAGCTGTCTCGTCCTTAAGTTGAACCCAAGCCAAGGTTTCTGTCATATTGGTTGCCATTTCAACCGTTCTTCGAATATCTGCAAGCTCGTAGCCTAGATGAGTCAATTGTTCTTCTGTTAATTCAATTTTTGCCATAATAAAAACACTCCTTCGTGTACCTTGAAAAGAGCGTCTCAGCATGATATAATATTTCATGCAGAAACACTTCTGTGGTGATAACGTATGACCCTATTCTTGGCGGGAGCAGGTCGTACGTTATTTTGTTATCTCAGACTTAACAAGTTCAATCCCACGCATGACTACTTCAGTTTTGGTCATGCTTTTTTGTTTAGCAACCTGTTCAAGATTACTGAACTCTTCCTCAGTCAATCTCATTCTAAATTGACGAGATTTAGGATTTTCACTCTTAGGTCTTCCAGTCCGTGGACTCATTTCATCACCTACTTTCTGTTGCCACAACTATATAATATAATAGTGGTCACAAAAAGTCAAGAGTTTTTTTGAAAAAAATTAAAAATAAGAAAAGCACTTAGAATTTTCTAAGTGCTTAACCCCAAGCGAAAGATTTCTCGTTTGGTAATTCTCCTCTATCCAACATCTGCTTCACTGCTCCACGAGCCTTGTTCGCATAGTAAGGATAACCTAGTTCTTTATCATAATTCGACTCAATGACAACTGTAACGTCACCAGTGCGCTCATCAATCTCAATCATACCTGGGTCACGGTTTTCAGGAATATACCAATAACCCTTACTTTTTGAATTGAAAATTTTAATAAGTTTAAGCATTATAGGTCTCCTTTCTGCTTCATCCAAGCAATCCACGCTTTTTGGTAGTTATAGCTTTTATTAGTAAGTTCGTGGGCTTCATCGTACTTCATTCCCTTTGCCATCAAATCGTGTTCCATCAACTCGTGATATAGCATTACGAGGTCGTGAGGTTGAATATTCTTGCCACCGATTTCTGAAAGTCTTCTCCAACTCTCAGCCATATCATAGCTAGGGTCAAAACGTTTCCGACCATCTTCTAAATCATACTCATTAATAAAAATATGGTTATAAATCTTCTCAACATCTGATTGTGAAAGACCGCTATTGTTAGATACCTTCACTATTTCATGTTGCTTATTTCGATTTCGTACACTCTCATAAAATTCTTGAGCATGTCGGTCACGCTCTTTATTGTATGGATCATTTCTGTCGTTCCAAGCACCATACACAGCACCACTACTCTTCATAATCCTATTATAGCGCTTTTGCTCAAGCTCGTCAACAGATACTATGCCAATTAACTTCCTACGCTCAACTCTCTCTTTGTCTATAGAATTCCATTTCTTCGTCCAGACATTTTGAGTTTTTCCGCTTTTCGGATCATAGTCTACAGTGCAACGACAGCGCTGATGCCTTCTGTAAACGTCCTTTGGAACTCTTGGATATTTATAGCTTCCTTGAACTTCTTGGCACCACTCACAACAATGAAAATACGATTTTCGGACAATCTCAGGTTGCAATCCTGCCTTATGATGAAACTCCGCATTCTTCCGGATACTATCATCGATAATGGACTGAGTGAAGTTCACAATAGGTTCACCAAGCAACCAACTGACATCCTCAAAATTCTCCTCAGACGAAAAGCGATTGACAATGCCAGCTATTCGATCCTGATTCAATTCAGGGACTTGCACTTTGAGACCGATTTTGGCTTCATCATTCAAATTCTTCTGAACATCGCTAGCATAACCACTCACAAGCTCGTGATTTCGTCCCAGCACGTCCATCAGCAAACGCTGAGCGATATTGTAATACATTTTACCATCTGGTAATTTATCGGCGCTCAGAGACGCTCCTAGAGCCTTAGAAAGAATCTCTCCAATTTCAATCGCAAACTCATTTGCAGTTTTGTAAGTGGCTTTTTTTGCTTTTAATGTAGCAAAAGCATTTCTGATAATCTCGCTCTTACCAAAATCTCTCTCAAATCTCTCCTGAACCTCTTGCAAGATACCAGGTAAAACATCATTCTCCATTTGAACCACCCTCGCTTATCACTGGCCTAGCAGACATATCTCCAGCGATACCAGTAAGGTCTCGAATGGTTTCTGCGTTGATGTAACCAGGTAATGCCTGATTTAGTTTGACAACACCGTCACCGATCATAGTCATCGTATTCGCATCCGCTTCAAACAATGGCTCCCACTTGACTGTGGTTCTTACAAATTGACTTCTAGTATAGCAAAACTCATCACGCAAACAAGCTGCAACATAAGCGACATTTAGCAATCCAGCACCTAGTGAGCGCTGAGCCTTCCGCCCAGCTAAACGCAAATTCTCATGACTAGCCTTGATGGCTTCCACAGATGATGGATTATCTGAAACGAAACCAAGGTCATCCAATGTCAGCCCCATTTCGCCAGCAAATCCAGCTGCGGCTGTTCTGAGCTGTTCAGTAAAAGGTGACATGCTAGCGGTAGTAAATTGCCCAACGCTCGGCTTCTCTCCTTTGTCACTAGAAGAAATCGTCAACAAGCTTGATACAGTAGCTTTCCATTTTTCCATAGGCTCTGCATCAGGATCAAGCCCAAGAATATATTTCTGTGGCCATGAGTAGAACTCAGCCGTAATATCCGCTCGTTCCAAAGTACGCTTAGCATATTTCTGATAATACATCCCAGCTCTGGTGATACGACTCCGACCAAACGGACGAACAGCATCAGGACGATGAATGACTGGAACCAACAAAGGGATACCAGTTTCATTCACAACTGAGTATGGACTACCATCTTTTGGAATAAAATGAGTAGCATTAGGCTCGAAGTAGGCTTCAAGCGTTGGACGATTGTAATCATCACGAGCCAACACCGCATAACCTTCCACAAGCAATCCAGTAATAGGATCAATGACACCAGTTGCATTACTTGATTCAATGACTTGCAACCTCACCTTATCATCTTCACCCTTCGAAATGTAGACAAAGCTACACGAACCAATCAGCGCAGCTAAAATAGCACTATCAAAGAAGATATCAGGATTGTTCCGATTAAAGATTTCTGTAACATTAAAATCATCGTTAGCAAATTCCCTGAAAATCAAACGATCTGCAAGACTATCAACGCCCTTTGCAGCCCAACCAAGGACAGCCTGGTACTTCACCCTGACTTGTGGAGGAATTGTGATTCCTGTCGGTGCTTCATGGTGTTGCATTGCATAATGCTTGTACCTCAGATTAACTCTGCTCTGATAGAGAGTCAACTTTCTCCTGAGATAGTCAATTCCTCTTAATTCCAAACCGTTCTCCTTTCTTGTGATGATTTGGCGCGAGAAAAAATGTACAGTGACGGCGTGAAGCCCTCGAGCGCCTAGTGGGAGGGGGATACCCCCCTATCCTCTGCTAGGACTTCCTCACACTCTTCTATTTTTCTCTAAGTCTAATAATCCGGTAATTCATATTTTTATTAAAAATAATTTAATATATTTTTTATTTTAAGATCTATATTTTGTCCAATCTCTCGATTGTGGCAAATTTCTGTTGCCAACAACAGTTGTACTTGCTGATTTATCATCAGCATAAAGCTTGTCAGACTTCTGTCTATTGCACTGCCAGTGCGCGAGCTGTAGGTTATTGATGTCTGATGGATGACCGTTCCGATTAATTGGAATGATGTGGTCAATGACTGGTGACAAAGGATGTGGATACTTCAATGACTTGTCTACTGGTAGTCCACAAATCCCACAAGTATTTCTTGTCTTAAGAATAATCTTCTTATTTTTCTCAAAGGCGACTCGGTGAGGACCACTCCGGTCTGGTCTTTCTTGGGGGATATTCATTTAGGGAGGGGCCTTTCTTTTTTGGGGAGGTAGGTAGTTAAATTTTTATGATGTAGGGGGGAGTTTTTCAACCTCTGACACCCTCATATATTTAACATATCTTATATTTTGTGACTTTCAAGAAAGTATGGTTTAGCCCAATCATGACAATGGGTTTCCGGTTTTTCTTATTTTTTAATTTACCATTTCTCAATATGATAAATAAGCGTGCTTTTAATACGTAAAAGTAAGCATACTTTCATCAATTTCATCTTGATTGTATCCAATATAATCTAATGTGATGTCTGGAGCAGAGTGATTAAGTATTTGCATTAAAATAGCTATATTCCCATTTTGTTTATAATGATGATAACCAAACGTTTTTCTCATCGAATGTGTTCCGATGTGCTTGAGTCCTGAATGTTTAGCTGCATCGTTCAAGAATTGATACACAGCCACTCTACCGATATGTTTAATACTTACTCCGTCACCTCTAACTTTTTTTCTACTTGGAAAAAGATAGTCGTAACTCTCAAGATGATTTTCTTTTATATAACGATTCAAAGCCTTTCGTAATTCTGGATTAACTGCAAATTTTCTTATTTTGCCAGTTTTTTTCTCTTTGATTTCAATTCTATCTTGAACTACATGTTTCACTTGAAGAGGAACAATGTCGCTTACTCGTAGACCTGAATATATTCCTACTAAGAAAAGAATATAGTTTCGTTCACTCTTTGATTTCAAGTAATTCTTCATTCTATCAATATCGTCTAGCTCACGAATTGGTTCTACTTTTTTCACGATATCACCTCCAAACTAAAAGAAAAGACAGGGTGTGCCTGCCTTTACAATTATTTCATAATATAATTTTAGCACATAAAATCATATATTTACTCCGGACTTACTCCGAGTTTACTCCAAAAAAACTCCAAATTTACTCCAAAATTTCAATCTGTTCTCCATTGCGGTATAGCTCTGCAAATGCCATCAGAGACTTATCCAAGATGTCGTAATATGAACTTTCTGAAAGAGACAAGTCCATTGCGATTGTTTCATCCTTCTTGCAATTCCACTGAAGATACTTCTCAAAAAGTATCCTACGATAGAGGGGATCATGTAATCTACTGACAGCTTGCTCAATTGCATCCAGCTCAATCTCTGCATCAACTTTTCGTATAGCCAATTTTTCAACTTGACTATCTCTCCCGCTTAATGGATTTCGTGGCATGAATGAGTAGGTGGTGGTCACTCTCTGACCATCAGTGTCATTTGCGACTCTTCTCCAACGAGGATATCCTTTTAGAATCCTTTTGGCATTCTCTTTCGTTTTTATTTCATTTATATCAGGAAAGAAGGGCATCGCTCACCTCGTTTCTATGCCGTTTATATTTTACTCATGATTTGTAATCACGCTACCAGCTCCATTGACAGTAACCCAGCCATGTTTTTCTCTGGCTTCCGCTTCCTTCATGCGGATAAGGTTGTCTGTGATTGAGTCTGACTTAGCTTTGTTAGCTTTGGCTTCACCTTCTGCTTTGATGATACCAGCATCCGCTTCAGCTTGAGCTTGAACTTTCTTAGTATCGGCTTCGACCCTAGCTTTTTCTTGTTCCTGTTTAGCTGTGTCGATTTCCTTCTGTTTGACAGATTCAGATTTGATTGCTGCTTCAATCTCATCTCCTGCATCCTGATCAGTTATTGTGAATGAAACAAATTCAAGATCATAAGATTCAAATTTTTCTTTTAGCGCCTTATCAATCCCTTCATAGACTTCTGTCCGTTTATTTCCAAGAATATCATAGATATCGTAATTTCCAGTCACAGATTCAATAGCCCGTTGAACTGCTGGCGCAATTACACTCTCATTCACATTTTCTAACTTGGTGTAGTTTGAAAAGATCGTCATGGCCTTTTCTTTATTCACACGATACTTCACATCAATGTTAGTATTCAGCCATTGACCATCTTTGGTCTGAGTTGTGATTTTTTCCATAGTCTTCGTCTGAACTGAAGTCGAAAGAGTATAGACGGTATCGATGAAAGGAATTTTAAGATGATAGCCTGTTTGTAGGGTGTTTTCCTGAACACCTCCGATCGCACTGACCTTTACTCCAACCGTATTAGCTGGGATGCGCTTCACGGCCGTGAGACGAAAAATTCCAAGTGAAGTAATAGCAACAACCATGATGATGCCACCTTTTGCAAGTTTCGTAAGTTTAGTTTTTCCTGTTTCATTATCGTATTGTGTAAACATTGTTTTTACTCCTTTTTAAATCATTTTTCCTTCAAATACTAATGTAATAGTCCCTGTCCCATCTATGTGCTTAGAAACCAGTGCACGACAATCTGAACCATACTCAACACCATCAATCGTGATGCTATGCTTTATTTTGTCAACGTTGATGATAGATCCATTTGATGTCTTAATTCTCATGTTCCATCTCCTCAATCAACCAATCAAGGTTCTTGCGTGCCTTCTTCAAGTCTTCAAGACCGTTTTTCTTCTGATGACGTAGTAAATACTTCAAACTATTTCCTAAGTAGAAGCCCTTTAACTGTTCTGGTGTCATGAAATTTCTTAAAGCATCGATAGACTCCATACCATATCGTCCTTGATAATGGCTTGGTTTGTTTACGTTGTCAATTATTTCTGGGTTCATTCCTTATCCTCCAAAAGCTCCTTATTTTCGTAGACATTGCCGATGATTTCCTCGTCTTCAGTCCACGCATACCCACTTAGCAATCCCTTTAGATATATGGCAGGCATTCCGCCTATGAATGTGCCACCGTATTCTTTTTCTAGATATACTTCATGGGAACATCCTCTTGTACATTTAACGATATCACCGATGAATACCTCTTTGCCATTCTTATCCTTGAGTCCTGTTGATTGCATGAGTTCGATTTCGTCAAACTCTACAGATATTTCTGTAGATCTTTCAATATCTCCCTGCTGGCAGATATCTACGAGCTTACTATCAAATGAAATGTTAGTTACATCACACATCCATTTTGGCGACTTCATCCACGCTCTAAATTTGGGTATCATAATTTCACCTCATCTCCAATCGTCAATGATTCGTAGCTTGTTTGCGTGACTACGAAAATGCCATAACTTTTAATAGTGATAGTGTACATGTCGCCAATCTTCTCCTTTTGTAAAACTCTGCCTTTGATTTCCGCACCTTGATTATCGGCTCGATAGATAACCATCGGGCGCTTTGCTTCTAGTTTTTTAATGTGGATACTCTGCCAGATATTTAATCCAGCAGACAATAAAATCCAGATTGCTATGAATCGTTTCAATCTGTGACCTCTCTTCCATCTCTTACTTTTTGCAAATAATATTTATATATTTCATTGTCGGTATGTTCATTTACTAACTTTTCAAGTGCTTTATTGACCACTTCTGATATGCTTCTATAACCACCATATTCTTTTAAGGCTTCGACATGGTCATACATATCTTTGGTAAGCGTTGTTTGTACCTTTCTAGCCATCACTCCACCTCCTCCACTTCAATTCCCGGACAATCGAACACCCAGCCAAAGCCAGCTTCTTCTAGTTCTTTGCGGGTAACTTTATAATTCCCAGCTGTTATATCTTGACTAAAATAAAGAATACTCCCTGATTGCGATTTGACCAAAGGCTGCCTATTTTTTAAAGTCACCACATACTGGTTCTCTTCCTCGATCTCGTAGCCATCTAGCCATGCACGAGCGGCTAAATCAAACGGTCGTTCTTGCATAAACCATTTACCAACTTCTTCATTTGTGAAATCAAAATCGAAGAAGTCTGCTACGTCTTTGCAAGATTTTCTAGCTTCCTCAATCCAATCTGCCACAAACTGCGGTACTACGACTTTTTCTGGTTCGTCAAGACTTTTAATAAGCTCCTCTATATATACATAAACTGCCCAGCCAGTAAGTCTTATGATGGTTTCTTTCTGTGCCTCAATCCTTTTTAACGCTTCCTGTTTATTCATCTTCCAACTCCTCCACTTTCTTCCTCAATTCTTTATTCTTTTTCTTCAACAAATCGCGCTCCAACGCTCTAATGCGTCTTTTCCGTGAATCGCACGGCTTCGAATACTCGATTATATTCTCTTCGTTTTGCTCGATTGTGCGTTTCAGTCCTTCGATTACTACCTTTTTGCTATATTCCATGGTTTATCTAACCTGTTTATAAAAATCCAGCTCTTGCCCCTCATGGCTCAAAGACACAAGAGCTAGCAAATTCTTTATACGTCATTCGTCCAAGTCTGACGCATATTCTAGCTCGCTTTTAACGTGGTTCGCGGCACGTTGATTTTGTTGCTAAGTAATAGCAATCTACCGCACCATAATCAAACCTCACATCGTCTTTTCCGATGTGTTTCTTGAATTTTGGTCTGGTAATACCTGAGAAAGCCCACTGATGATCTTTCATCTGTTCGATAAGTTCATCCACATTGTAAAAACTTCCAAGAAAAAATTGACAGTGTCCATTGTAGACGAAATATAGTCTTAATAACAAGGTGTCCCACCTCTCTAAAAGTAATCTTTCCTTTTATTTTTTAAGT
This sequence comes from Streptococcus pseudopneumoniae, assembly GCF_001068775.1. Taxonomy (GTDB): domain Bacteria; phylum Bacillota; class Bacilli; order Lactobacillales; family Streptococcaceae; genus Streptococcus; species Streptococcus pseudopneumoniae_N. Next base: position 18,818 of record NZ_JWAJ01000124.1, on the reverse strand, counting down.
CATTAAATACCATCAGATGATCATTGTCTACACCCTTCATCAACCGACTCATAAACGGCCGACCGTAGCGTTTCTGAATTTCTTGTGCAGTTAGATTAGTCGTGATAACCGTATTGGCCCTTTTGTTGAGAATGTTGTAAAGAATACTGAAGGACCACTCACTGTCCTTCTCCATACCCAAATCATCCAAAACCAAAAACTTAGCACTGGCAATCTTATTGACCAGGAACTCTTCCTGACTAAAGTCCGCCTTGATTTTCATCAGTAAATCAGTGACATTGATAAAGATAGCAATTTCTTTTGTAGCTTCTGATAAAGCTTTCATCATGGCAAAAGCAAGATGGCTTTTACCCGTTCCAGCTTCTCCTTGAAAAACAACATTGTTTCTCGCTCCACCTACCCACTCTCTACAAATTTTTTTGGCAAACTTCAATTTTTTAGCCTCTTTTTCAGTAGGTGTCTCAAAGTTATCAAGAGTAGCATTTTTCAGTACATCATCATAGAGAGAGAATCTCTCAAGATAGAACTTACGCTCTCGTTCATGTTCAGCATCAGCCAACTCATTGACCTTTATTTGATTCTCTGCATGGATCCGTTCTGATTCACATAATCGACAAAGGACATCATTTGTCCGGAGGATTTTGATCAAGGGAATTCCATGCTTTTCGCAAATTTCATCCTGCTGTTCAGTATTTCTATGGTAAGATAAGGCCATTTCCTCGAGTGCATCAGTTACCATGATACCTTACCTCCACAAGCTTGCCAGCTGGCCATATCTGACAAGCAAGCAGTGGCAGTAGAAAGAGATTGTTTTGCAAGCAGTGACTTCTTTTCCTCGCTTATCGGATAAAAGTCATCTTCAAATTGCTCGATAAGTTCTAAAATCCCCATTCGTCTGTCGCCTCCTTACCTGATTTTTTTTCTTGATGTTGTTTTTGAGATTGTTGAACCTGTTCAACTGTTGTAACCTGATTCAGCTGCCAATTTCGCAAAATACCACCTATGTATTTAACGTTTGGTTTTCCTAAATTAACAGCGGTCCTCAAAGCTTCTTTGACTAGTTCAGAGTCATTTTCGTTCAACAGATGATTGATTTCTTCAATTTCGAAACCTGATAGCAATCTGCGAAACTCAGACTGAAATAGTTCTAAGATATTTTCACTATTACTAGTAGTAGTTATATTCTTATCTTTATCTAATCTATTCTTAATCTTAGTCTTATCTCCTTCTTCTTCTAGTGCGTTACCGTCCGTTACTGTAACGTTACTTGTAACGTTACCGAGAGCTAGATTTTTTTGCTTCTCACGATGTCTTGCCACACGATTCCGTGTTTGTTCCTTGATTCTTTCCATGCCATCAATATTTTGATGTTTTTCCCAATTTGGCAAAGTAATGACACCGTCAATAATCTCAATCATCCCGAATTGCTCAAAGACTCCCAGAGCCATTCTGACAGTATTTAGAGGCCTTTGAAAAATTGTAGCAAGCATTTCATCAGTGTAATGAACCTTATCTGACATCATCAAAAGCCCGTTGCGATTATGTTTGCCAGCGAGAGCTAGGATTTTAAACCATATAACTAAAATGGCATCATGGTCTGGCAGTGCATCAATAAGACGTATTTTTTCATCGTCAAAAATGTCCGTCGTAATCTTAATCCATTTAATTTCTGACATATTTCCTCCTTGGAAGTATCATGCCCTAGCTCCCCATTTTCGTTGATTTCTCCGAAAATCCATGGTCATTTCTTTGTAAAGCAAACGCCCATTTTCTTCTAAGAGATTCGCATTTTGACTTCTTAGAAGGTCATTAATTCTTGCTTCTTCCTGATAGTCGCTAGCCAGTCTGTCATAATCTTCGATGCATTCTCTAAAACTATGAGGCACGTCCTCAATCGTTGAAGCGAGTCCGACAGGTGGTTGTGAATCATAGGTTGACTTTCTGTCACAGTTTTTCAGGTTTCTTCGTGCAACTTGTCTGAAATCTTCAGCTTCTTCAATGATGATCACTGTTTTTTGTTCAGCTTCTTCTTCATTTTTAGCAGTCAGTAGCATCAAGATAAAGAACCCGATAAAGATTGCCACTAAGCCAATCAATTGGCTTGATAAAGTTGGTTCTGTCATTTTTTCTTCTTTCTCCTTCTAAATCACTAAGTGCGACTGCACAAAGTTATCCAATTCATTTCTATCAATTCTTTTGGTTCCGTCAATCTTGTATAGATTCAAACCCATTCTTAACCATTTTCTGATAGTGTTAGCGCTACAGTCGGCATAATTAGCTGCGCTTTCGATAGATAGCCACCGTTTTTCTGTTGTTTCATGCTCTAACAATTCTTCGAATGATTCCTTGAATTGAGTTCTTACAACTGTTCGGATGCCATTTTCAAATTCTTCGCTAAGTATATTCACAAGAGCCTCCTAATGTGTTATAATTTTATTGGTTATTTTTCTATGCGCCTGATTTCCGTCAGGTGCTTTTTTGTTTACACAGTATTACTTTCCATCGCCCTGAGTTCAATCTCATGGCTGACTTGTTTCAATAGCTTCTCACACGCTATTTTAGCTTCTCTGTAGGTTTTAGATTCGCTGATGAAGTAATCAGCTAGTTCAATGATTTTATCTTCCAATTTGACCTCCTATATCAGTCTTGAGACGGATGTTTTTTTCTCCTCGATTGCTATAATAAATTTGACTAGGACCTCTCACCGTTTTAGTCAAAATTTCAACAGAAAGGAGGGAAAGTTATGAGTAACAACTTCAAAAAATATGACATTCTACTAGCACATGCTATTATCGCTAAAAATACAGGTCACAAGTTGATAGTCCAAACAGCTGCAGGGCGATACATTGGAGAAGCTTATAATCCTGATAGCTCTGATTATCCTGACGTATCTGCAGTTGCTCAAAACATAAAAGAACTTCGAGTTTCTGAATACGACCCAAAAAATCCAACAGCAATCTTTTTAGTAGATGTTGAAGTTCACACCGATTCAATAGGTGGACCGTTTAAAATGCCATACGTTTGTCTATTTCTAGATCAGATATTGGGTGTTTCGATTGGGAAATTCGAAGATCCGACTGAAGAATAGCATCTTTGTCTATCATAAAGTCTATCGATTGTTTGATAGGCTTTTTTATTTTCCCACTATACGGATATCGTCTTGGTCTCATTACACCGCCTCCTCATTCAAAAATTTGTTGATAAAATACTGCTGCCCCTTGCCAGTGACCTTGACGGTCTTGCTGACAGAGATATGACCGTCAGGATGTGTGATGGTTGACTCCTTGATTTCAAAGAGTTTCATTTCCATGCTTCGTTGTGTTGGCATGTTCCAGTCAGAACCTTTTCGCTTGATCAAGTAGCCATTTTCACGCAACCAGACAAAAAGGCGATTTCCTCCGATTTTGTAGCCGTTTTGACTGATGAGCTTAGCAAGGTCTCCGACCAAGATAGACGTGTGACTTGCGCTGACTGCGTCCGCAAAGAGTACCTTCGGTTTGTCCACCTCAATCTGAGCTTCTAGCTTATGAACCTTCTTGTCTGCCATGAGCAAGGCTCTAGCCATAATCTTCTCAGGGCTGTTGAAGTCCTTTTCTACTTGGATGAAGTATTGTCGGACTTGCTTGCCTTGCTCTGTCCGCTGGATCATGGCAATTTCTTTGGCCATGTCTAACTTGATAACGTGGTCAGTAGCTCTACGACCTCCTGTACTTTGCGACAAAAATGTCGAAAAGTCTTCGTTTTCTGTAAATCCGTATTCCGTCATTCGTGGAAACCATTTATCATAAGGTGTTTTGACTTCTAGAGCCTCATGAAGTTGTCTTCCAGAAACAACAGGCTCATGACTATCATTAAGTGTAACGTTGATAAGTTCGTTCATAATATTCCTTTCTAAGTAAAGACCTCTAAAAAATCATAAATTAAATTTCTTTCTAACTCTTTCTATCTCCGTCTCTTGTCTCTTTTTGTATTCGTCAATACGCTTGTTCCTATCTCTTTTACTAGCGTAGTATGTAGCAAAGCCAATGATAAGATTGATTATGACAGCAAAGTAAAACCATACTAGTTCGTTCATAGTCCTCTCCTCTAGCACCTAATTTTGATGATTAGGTGTTTTTTGTTGCATAGCACGTTTTCTGATATTTTGCCTCAAACAATCAGCTAAGTGAAGCATGTTCGGGATCTTGCTTCCTTTGATGCTACTAATAGCTCCTAAAGCTTCATAGTAGGTCTCTGTGTGTTCCAAAATATCATCAACCATATTTTCAAAATGTTTCTCAATGATTTCTTTGATGACATCATTATTTTGTTTCTTTACGTCCATCTCAAACCTCCTACGCTAACACCTTACTGCCGACTACCAATCGTTTAACGACAACGTCCATCTCCTTAAATTCGGCATTCTCTGCACAGTAGCGGACGCTCTCACTGATGATGTGACAAATAGATACGCCGTACTCGTTCGCAAGTTCCGTAGCAATATCCCAGGCATCTTTGTCAATCCGTGTTACTTTTTGCGCTGCGTTGTTCATAATGTTCCTTTCTAAAAATGAGGACTGTTCTTTATATCTCAATTCGAGATATTTTGTTTTAAAAAAATAATTCACTTTCTGTCTTGTGAAAATAATTGGATATAATCGATATTTCATAATCGTGGAATGGTGCTTTACCACTTTCTTTTTGTTCGTATTGTCTTCGGTCTTTCAAGCCGATTAAATCAGCCATAAAAACTGTTGTGAGTTCGTGCTTTTTTCGCTCTTTTCGCAGCTTAGTTTTAGGCTTTAATTCTTGTTTTCTCAATCTTTGTTTTTTTGTAAGTTTTTGCACGTTCCTACCTCCTTATCTTAATTCATCCAAGCTGACTTCCAGTGCATCAGCGATTTTGCATATATTCGGCCAAGAAAGGTACTTTACCTTTCCGCTTTTCAAACCAGGAACTGACAATCAACCAGCAGGGACTTACCAAGAAGTGGGCCCTCGTGGCGGACAAGTTTCTGGCGGTCGTGTAGTCCACATCGACCAAGGTGATAGATTACCACCTACTCAAGAACCTGGTCGAAACTGGGTCAAACAATAATCTGGTGAGCGTATCAAATTTTGATACGCTTTTTCGATAGACAAAAGCACTTTCCAAAAATATTGATTTGTAGCCAACTTTCAGCGAAACGCTGATTATTTTCGGTGTACTTTGTTATATAGTGATGTATCATATTTTTCCTTTCTAAATATGGTATAATCAAAATAAAATGATTGGAGAAAAACCATGTCACAAAAAATTTGTTTTGTCGTCTCTGCTATCGGTCCAGAAAAATCAGAAATTAGAAATCATTCTGATAGCGTCTTAAGACACATCATTAAGCCAGCTTTGTCTGATAAATACGATGTAAAAAGAGCTGATGAATTATATCATTCTGATAGAATAGATGATAAAATATTTGACGCTCTAATAAAGTCAGACCTTGTTATTGTTGATATAACAGGTAACAACCCAAATGTCTTTTTAGAACTCGGCTATCGTAAGGCTTTGGATTTGCCAACCATTTTTTTAAGACAGCAAACCAATGAAGACATCCCATTTGATATTCGAACAATCAATATCATACATTATGATTTGAAAAATACTTCAGGAACAGATGTCCTTGAATCTGTTAGCAAAACTATCCAACGGATCCAAAAGACCGAAGAAAGTCTAGACTTTTCATCATTAAAAAAGAAAAATAATGATGAGAAAGACTATGTCACAACTCAAGAGTTCGCCCAGTTAAAATCTACTATTAACAATATCTATGATGCTATTGAAACGTTAAACAGCAATATTGCAAACGCACCAACTACCAATCGTCCAATGACTCAAGAAGATATTATCATGATGGCTTTTCAAGAACCTGAAAAACTTGAGAAAATCTTTGAGTTGCAAGCGAAGTATCCAAATGCTTTCACACTTAAAACTACTGATTAGCCTGTTCTAAACGTCTGATTCGTTCCTCAAGACCCTTAACATAGCCTCTTAAGTAACTTATTTCGGCTATGTTTTTTTCTTGGTTTTTTTCTAATTTTGAAACAACTTCTTTTGTATCCATCGCCTACCTCCTTTCCCTATTTTTTTGCTTCAAGAGCAACAGCCTGCCAGGGAGTCGAACCCTGGTGCTACCGATCAGGCTACATTCATTTTGTCCTGCATTCCTGCGAACGCTGCATCGAAACGAATGTCATCGATTTCGTCTTGAGTGAAGCCAGCATCAAGAAGGTAACGCTCTTGGCGTTCGATCTCTTCTGCCAACTCTGTCCATCCGAAAGCGAACTGACGGCAGTTGTTCCAGAATGATTCAAGCTGACCATAGAGGAAGCTTTCCTCGTATGTATTTTGAAGCAGGGTTTCTGCAACCACTGCTTTGAAGATGTTGATGGCTTTCTCGTTTAATGTGTTCATGGTGTTTCCCTCCGGTTTGTTTTTTTGTTATTTCCTTAAGCTTGATTTAATTATATCTCATTTTGAGATATATGTCAATAACTTTTTATCACTTTTTGAGATTTTTTTATTTATTTTTTTATCACATTGGTATATAATAAAAAAGAAAGGAGTTAATTGATATGAATATACTAGGAAACTCAATTAAAGAGGTGAGAAAATCCAAAAAGTTAACTCAAAAAAAACTTGCCGAACTGACAGGTTTTAAACAAAATACAATTTCTAACCATGAGAACGGGAATAGACAATTAGATGAAGGAGATATAAGAATATATGCTCAGGCTTTGGGTGTATCGCCTCAATATTTGTTTGATTTATCGAAACCTACATCGGTTGATAGCACTCCCCAAATCCAAACCATCTACGACCAGTTGCACCAGCCAAGACAAGCCAAAGTCTTGAACTATGCAGAGAGGCAACTGAACGAGCAGAAAAACGAAGAAGAAACGAAGATAAACGAAGTATCGGAAGTCATTCAACTTTATAGTTACGACTACTACGACCACCCAGTTTCTGCAGGTACAGGCCAGTATTTGAACGACGTACGAGTTGAACGGATTGAGTTGCCAGTAGATATCGATGCCGACTTTGTCATTCCAATCAAAGGGGACTCCATGGAGCCAGACTATCACGATGGTGATCTGGTATTTATCCAGACCAGTGTGGACTTAAATGACGGAGTTATCGGAGTGTTCAACTACAACGGCGATGCTTATATCAAGCAGCTTGTCATCGACAAAGACCAGGCATACCTACATAGTCTAAACCCAGCGTACAAAGATATGCCAATCACACCAGAGACAGACTTCCGAATTATCGGTGAAGTCGTGGATTTGTATAGAGAGAAGTAAAACCAACTGTTTCCATTTTGGAAATAGTTGCTTGACAAAAATAACAAAAGACTCTATAATGTATTTATACGAATTGGTCCGGATGCCCGATGCATCCTACCGAAAGAGTCTCAATAAATTATTGGGGCTCTTTCGTGCTTTATAGGAGAAGAAAGAGAAGAATAGAAAGGAAAAATATGAAAGAGTTACTTTTGACCGATAGCGAAGCTAAATCTCTCATAAAAATAATCAAAGCAATTGCTACTAAACACAATCGAACTCTTACAAATCGCAGTTCAGGAACTATTGACCTTGTTGGTCAGCATAATACTAGATTTATTTTGAACTACTTCTACAGTACTACAAGTAAAGTTTTTCATCTAAGAGAGACACAGCACAATTATACTCTCTTACGAATCAATCTAAATAATAAATTCCATAAGAACGCAAATGGTGAGAAAGTTTGGGGTAATCGGGTTAATATCTTCTCTGAAGAAGAGTATTATCAAAAAGGAGATGAAACAACTCATTACAAAGCCTATCCGCTTCCATATGAAGATATTTTCGACACCGATGATTTCCTGGATATGTTTGAGAATTTACTTGACTATACCAACGTGAACAACCCTGAATATTTAGCTATCAATATCCAAGAAGATTTGTTATAATCAACCTATAAAGAAAGGAGAATATCATGAATGCTACCGATATCAAAAATACTTATCTAAATTACATAAAAGAGAACGCTGTTTTTAACGATGTGACTGATACTCATACTGAAGTGATTACTCCTTTTGTAGATCCATTAGGTGAAGCTATCGGCTTCTCAATAAAAAGCAACGGCAAACATTTGACAGTTACAGATGATGGTTATACTATTTGGAATCTATCCGTCAATAATGTTGATGTCACAAAAAAAGGACGACGTCAGGATATCTTTAATTCACTACTACATTTTAACGGATTTGATTTACATAATGGAGCAATCGAACGGACGACTGGTAAAGAACATCTAGGACAAGTCATACACGATATGACACAATTGTTGATGAATGTTTATGACTTTATTCAGCTAACTCCTAACAATGTTAAATCTCAATTCTTAGACGATGTTAAATACTACTTCATGAAGAACGACCATTACACCGTCTTTCCGGCTTTTTCAATCGCTGGTAAATCACGCCTAGAACACCGTTTTAATTTTGTATTCATGAGTAAAGGAATTTCAAAAATAGCTAGAGTTCACAATAACATCACTAAACAACAAGTTGATACTATATTAGCTAGTTGGTTAGATACATCTGAATACCGTAAAAAAGAATACGGTGATACAGAACAATTATATATTATTGTAAGCGACGAAGGGTACAATAATATCAAAGACGACCATCAAATCGCTTTGCAAGAATATGGCATCAACATTTTGAATTTCTCAGATAAAAAACAATTAGAAATACAATTGGGAAAATAACTTCAAATAAAAAATCCTCACACTCGCAAAGTTTGGCGACTCTGAGTGTGAGGATATTCTGGATAGTAAAAGGCATTAAAAAGCCCTCTTTACTATACCCATTTTATCAAAAAAGTGAGGTAAAATCAATGATTGGAAAATACCAAAAAAATGGTACTACTGCTTACTATTTTAAGGCTTATCACGGATTAGATCCGTTGACTAACAAGAAGATTCAAACCTTCCGTCGTGGCTTTAAAACAGAACGTGAGGCAAGACTTGCTGAAGCAAAGTGCCTGACTGATTATGAAAAAAAGACATTCAGAGCAAAGAACACCACTACAACTACCTTCCTACAAGTCTATGAGATTTGGAAGGACCATTATAAAAACACTGTTAAAGAGTCAACCTACGTAAGCCAGACTAGCATTGCCGACCGTCATATCTTGCCAATTTTTGGAGATAAAGCTATAAACAAGATTACTATGACCATGTGCCAAACTCAAGTTAATAAGTGGGCAGACGAATACAAAAGATTTTTTGGAATCATCAGCATAGCAAATCAAATCTTTGACTACGCTATTTCGATGGAGTTGATTGAAACGAATCCGATGAGAAAGACACTGAAGCCTAAACGACAAAAAAATAATACAGATGAACTCGAAAAGTTCTACAACAAAGAAGAACTGAAGGAATTTTTCAAAATCGTTAAAGGCTTTGACGATGATGAAATGCTGACGTATTTTAGACTACTAGCTTTTACCGGAATGCGAAAAAATGAAATCAGCGCTCTAAGATGGTCTGATATCGATTTAAAAAAAGGACATATTACTGTCAATCAAACCTTGGCCAAGGGTGAAGATAATAAACTTATCTTTCAGACTCCAAAGACAAAAAAGAGTGCCCGAACAATTACCCTCGATTCAAAAACAATTAAGGTTTTAAAAGATTGGCACAAGTATAGTACAAAAGGACTTCTTTTTAAAAATGAGAATGGAGAGCCTAAGAGTGTTGTCCATGTCAACAATATGTTGAATAGAATCTGGAGGAAGCATCCTGATTTCAAACGAATCACACCACATGGCTTTAGGCATACACACTGCTCACTACTCTTCGAAGCTGGTGCTACTATCAAGGAAGTTCAGGAAAGATTAGGTCATGAGAATATTCAAACCACTATGGACATCTATGCTCACGTCACTCAAAAAGCAAAGGATGAAGTGGCTGACAAGTTCGCTTCTTACATTGGTTTTTAAAATATGGGTATCAGCGTGGGTATCAAAACAAAAAAATAGGCTCTCCGAAAACTCGGAAAGCCTTATTTAATGCTACTTAGAGCGATTATTTTGCGATTGGGTAAACAGAAACTTGTTTTTTATCGCGACCTTTACGTTCAAAGCGTACTACGCCTTCAACTTTAGCGAATAAAGTATCGTCTCCACCACGTCCAACGTTTACACCTGGATAGATGTGTGTACCACGTTGACGGTAAAGGATTGATCCACCTGTTACAGTTTGTCCGTCAGCTGCTTTAGCTCCAAGACGTTTAGCTTGTGAATCACGTCCGTTTGATGTAGAACCTCCACCTTTTTTGTGGGCGAAAAGTTGCAAGTTGTTAAGAGTCATTTTTAACATAATGTTTTCCTCCGTGTTAGTTTTCTGTGATAACTCTGGTTTGGACGAACTCTGAAGAGTCCTCCGATAAGGTTGCCATACCTAAGAAAAATGATTCAAAAAATAACTGAGTCATTTCTCTCTGATGTGAAGGAAGATCTCTGGGAATTTCAACCATAAGATAGCCACCTTCATCTTCGTTTAATTTTAAGATTGGTTCATAGCCTGCAAATTTCTCAATGGAATTGAGAAAGTTAATGGCAAGCGTAGAAACCGATGCACACACGACATCAAAGCCGTATTCGCCACTCTCGGCGTGTCCAGTAATTTCCGCACTCCTCAGCTCGCCATCTTCGGCTCTCTCAAAGACTGCTTGTATCATGTGTTCTCCTTAAAATTAAGCGTTGATTGCGTTGATGACAACTTTTGTATATGGTTGACGGTGACCTTGTTTACGATGGCTACCTTTTTTAGGTTTGTACTTGTAAGTAACAACTTTCTTTTGTTTTCCTTGTTTTTCAACAGTTCCAACTACAGTAGCTCCAGCAACAAGTGGAGTTCCGACAACAGTGTTTTCACCACCAACAAGAACAACTTCGTTAAAAGTAACTTCTTGACCAGCTTCAACGTTCAATTTTTCAACGTAAACTGCTTGACCAACTTCAACTTTAACTTGTTTTCCGCCAGTTTTGATAATTGCGTATGTGCTCATTATGCACCTCCTATGATTTTTTGGGGTTCCCCCCGTATTTTTGTGAAGACTCGCCTAGCATCGTGGGACGAACCACTTACACTTGAAAATCAAGCAACGATGTTCGTGCGGTTGCACAGGATTGTGCATAGTCAACTCTTCAAGTATAGCATGATTCCTAATTTTTGACAAGTATTAATCATCGAATTTAAACTTTTTCTCCAACTTTTTTCCTCCAAGATGCAAAAAGCATACTTAGATAAAAAATACTCATCATGATTGGAATCCCTAAAATTGTTTTTTCTTTATAAGAAATACTCAGATAAGCTGATACAACAACTCCGAGAACAAAGCTAGATAGTAGACTGACAAAGATAAGACCTTCTCGTAAAAAAGGAGTATGTTTTGTGCGAACATATTCCCCAAATGCTAACATGGTTCGTTTAATATTTCCCGTCATAAAAGCATTGTTATATGCGATTCCTGAAACTTCTCCAAATGCTGTTGTTACAAGTCCCATACAAAATGCTAACGGTGGTACTATGTATATATTATCAACCGTCAAGGGAACAAATCCGATAATCAAAGATAAAATTGCTAGTGGAAGAAGGGATAGAATTGGTTTTCTTACAATCCGTAACTTTTCTTTATAGACTGTCAAGAGGAAAACACCTACCATAAAGGAAATCAAGGTCATTACCTTGGCACTGGCATCTGAAACATTGTCTTGAATGAGACCAACGGAAAGGAAAACGACATTCCCCGTTTGACCTGCAACTAGAGTATTCCCACGTATGATAAAGGTATAGGCATCTACATAGCCCGCACAAAAAGTCAAAAAAAGCGCCAATCTTTTTGAATGACGAGAAATTTTTCTCATAGGTAATAATCTCATACTACACTCCTATTTTTTCTGAATCTATTGTACCATTTTTTGATGAAAATTCGAAGTATCAAATAAAAGAATTGTCTCCCTTTGGCTAGTTTAGTCTATCTGTGATATAATGAAAGCAGTCATTACTTGTAGAAAAGGAGATTTCATGCTAAAACTTGGTATTATCGGTACTGGTGCAATCAGTCACCACTTTATAGAAGCTGCTCATACTAGTCAGGAATTCCAGTTGGTCGCTGTTTATTCAAGAAAACTTACGACTGCCCAGCAATTTACTAGTTCTTATCAAAATGTTAGTCTATTTGATAATTTAGAGGATTTCTTCCAGTCTGAATTTGATGTTGTCTATATCGCAAGTCCCAATTCTCTGCATTATAGTCAGTCTAAAAAGGCCTTATCTGCTGGTAAACATGTTATCCTTGAAAAACCAGCTGTGACTCACCCCCAAGAATGGCAAGAGTTAATTCAAATAGCTCAGGAGCATCACCGTTTTATCTTTGAAGCAGCCCGTAACTATCATGAGGAAGCCTTCACAACTATTGAAAACTTTTTAGTAGATAAGGAGGTTTTAGGTGCAGACCTCAACTATGCCAAGTATTCTTCTAAGATGTCAGACCTTCTTTCTGGAAACACGCCGAATGTATTTTCAGACCGTTTTGCTGGTGGGGCTCTCATGGACTTAGGTATTTATCCAATCTATGCAGCGGTGCGCTTATTTGGAAAGGCACTTGATGCGACCTATCAAGCTCAACAACTTGACAACGCTATTGATCTAAACGGAGATGGTATCTTATCTTATCCCGGTTATCAAGTTCATATCAAAGCTGGTAAAAACATTACTTCTAATCTGCATTGTGAAATATATACAACAGATGGAACCTTGACACTCAATACCATTGAGCATGTTTGCTCAGCTATTTTTACAGATCATCAAGGTAATGAAACACATCTACCTATTCAGCAAGCACCTCACACCATGACTGAGGAGGTCGCTGCTTTTGCTAACATGATCAAGCAGCCAAACCTAGAACTTTACCAAGCTTGGTTGGATGATGCAACACACGTCCATCAGCTACTCTACACCATGCGCCAGACTGCTGGCATTAGATTTGAGGCAGAAAAAATGAAAACCAAACTACCTAAAGAATGGCAAGAGCTAACCGAACAACTCGGCTTTCAAGAATTCACCCCCATTCAAACTCAGCTTTTTGATCCGATTTTAGACGGTCAAACCCTTCTTGGAGTCAGTCCAACTGGAACAGGAAAGACTTTGGCCTATCTCCTACCTAGTCTTCTCAAACTGCAAAAGAAAAAAGCCCAACAACTATTGATTTTAGCGCCAAATACTGAACTGGCTGGTCAGATTTTTGAGGTAACCAAAACGTGGGGGGAAGCTATTGGCTTGACTGCTCAGCTCTTCCTTTCTGGTTCGAGTCAGAAACGCCAAATTGAACGACTAAAAAAAGGACCAGAAATTTTGATCGGAACTCCCGGTCGTATCTTCGAACTGATCAAATTGAAAAAAATCAAGATGATGAATGTGGAGACTATCATACTTGATGAGTTTGACCAGTTGCTAGATGATTCTCAAATCCACTTTGTAGAAAAGATTACTCACTACGCACCTCGCGACCACCAACTCATCTATATGAGTGCCACTACCAAGTTTGACCAAGATAAGATTGCGCCTAACACGCGCACTATCGACCTCTCTGATCAAAAGTTGGACAACATTCAACACTTCTACATGCAAGTAGATCAACGTCATCGAGTAGATATGCTTAGAAAACTGGCACATGTCGAAGACTTCCGTGGACTGGTATTCTTCAATAACTTGTCAGATCTTGGAAGCGCCGAGGAAAAATTGCAGTATCGTGATGTTTTAGCTGTTTCACTAGCTAGCGATGTCAACGTCAAATTTAGAAAAGTTATCTTAGAAAAATTCAAAGATAATCAGCTAACACTACTTCTTGCGACAGACCTTCTAGCTCGTGGTATCGACATTGATAGCCTGGAATGTGTGCTCAACTTTGACGTCCCTAGAGATATTGAAACCTATACTCACCGTGCTGGACGTACAGGTCGTATGGGTAAAGAGGGATATGTTATTACCCTTGTTACACATCCAGAAGATCTTAAAAAACTTAAGAAATTTGCAAGTGTACGTGAAATCGTCCTAAAAAATCAGGAACTATATATCAAATAGAGGCTGGGATAAAAATTCCAACCTCATTTTTTTTAGCAAAAAAATTTGACCTGCTAGCTGATTTGGAACTAGGAAATCGAGACTTTGTCTATCGATTTCTCCTCCACCGACTTTCTTATCCCCAAGTAATTTCTAAGCGATAGTCCGCAAATGGATTTCCTTCTTTGTTTTGTAGTTGATAGGCTAGTTCAATCTTTTGTTGTTCGACTTGATAATGGCTTGTTTGGATGATAAACTCCTGTATCCCCATTGGTGTAGGAATATAGGCTAAACTATCAGCTTCCTTCAGAAAACGCATGATGGTCTTAGGGTTGGAAAATCGAGACATCACCAACTCTGTATCATTAAACTTGAGTACCACTTTTTCCTTCTCTTCATTGTAAAAAAGGAGATAGGAAAAATCACCTTTCTCACGTAACTCAACATCATAAAGTTGGTCGATCACTTCCAATTGTTCATCAAATTGGATGGTATTTCTCATTCGAATCTTCACTTCAAGTCCTCTTTCTTCACTCTTATCCTACTATTTTACCAAAAACTGTAGCTTTTTGCTATAATGGTTTTATGAATGAAAAAGTATTTCGTGACCCTGTTCACAACTATATCCACGTTAACAATCAAGTCATTTACGACTTAATCAATACCAAAGAATTTCAACGACTTCGTCGAATCAAGCAGCTCGGAACATCCAGTTATACCTTTCACGGTGGAGAACATAGTCGTTTCTCTCACTGTCTGGGCGTTTACGAGATTGCACGACGCATCACCGAGATTTTTGAGGAAAAGTATCCTAAAGAATGGGATTCCTCGGAGTCCCTCCTAACCATGACTGCAGCTCTCCTTCATGACTTAGGACATGGTGCCTACTCGCATACCTTTGAAAATCTCTTTGATACCGATCATGAGGCTATTACGCAGGAAATTATCCAAAGCCCTGAAACAGAGATTCACCAGGTTCTTTTACAGGTAGCTCCAGATTTCCCAGAAAAGGTAGCTAGCGTTATAGACCACACTTATCCAAATAAGCAGGTGGTTCAATTGATTTCGAGTCAAATCGATGCAGACCGCATGGACTATCTCTTACGTGACTCCTATTTTACAGGGGCTTCTTATGGGGAATTTGACCTAACACGTATCTTACGAGTTATTCGCCCTATCGAAAACGGAATTGCTTTCCAACGAAACGGGATGCATGCCATCGAAGACTATGTTCTTAGTCGCTATCAAATGTATATGCAGGTATATTTCCATCCAGCAACACGTGCTATGGAAGTACTTCTGCAGAATCTTTTGAAACGTGCTAAAGAACTTTATCCAGAAAACAAGGACTTCTTTATACTTACATCCCCACATCTACTGCCATTTTTCGAAAAAAATGTTAGCTTAGCTGACTATCTATCTTTGGATGACGGAGTTATGAATACCTATTTCCAACTATGGATGACTAGTCCTGATAAGATTTTAGCTGATTTGTCACAACGTTTTGTCAATCGCAAGGTTTTTAAATCTATCACCTTTTCACAAGAAGATCAAGAACAGCTTGCATCTATGAGAAAACTGGTTGAAGACATCGGCTTTGACCCTGACTATTACACAGCTATCCATAAGAACTTTGACCTCCCTTATGATATCTATCGCCCTGAATCAGAAAACCCACGGACACAGATTGAGATTATACAAAAAAATGGAGAACTAGCAGAACTCTCTAGCCTGTCTCCTATCGTTCAATCCCTTGCTGGCAGCCGCCACGGAGATAATCGTTTCTATTTTCCAAAAGAAATGTTAGACCAAAACAGCATCTTTGCAAGCATCACCCAGCAATTTTTACACTTAATTGAAAATGATCATTTTACACCAAATAAAAACTAAAAGAGGAACTATATGAGTATTAAACTAATCGCTGTCGATATCGACGGAACCCTTGTCAACAGTAAGAAGGAAATCACTCCTGAAGTATTTGCCGCTATTCAAGATGCCAAACAAGCTGGTGTCAAAGTTATGATTGCAACTGGACGTCCTATCGCAGGAGTTGCCAAACTTCTAGATGACTTGAAATTAAGAGATGAAGGGGACTACGTTGTTACCTTCAACGGTGCCCTTGTTCAAGAAACTGCTACTGGCCATGAGATTATCAGCGAATCCTTGACTTATGAAGATTATTTAGATATGGAATTCCTCAGTCGCAAACTTGGCGTCCACATGCATGCCATTACCAAGGACGGTATCTACACTGCCAATCGCAATATCGGAAAATACACAGTGCACGAATCAACCCTCGTCAGCATGCCCATCTTCTACCGTACACCTGAAGAAATGGCTGATAAGGAAATCGTCAAGTGTATGTTTATCGATGAACCGGAAATTCTCGATGCTGCTATTGAAAAGATTCCAGCAGAATTTTACGACCGCTACTCTATCAACAAATCTGCTCCTTTCTACCTCGAACTTCTCAAAAAGGGTGTAGACAAGGGTTCAGCTATCACTCACTTAGCTGAGAAACTCGGTTTGAACAAGGATGAAACTATGGCTATCGGTGACGAGGAAAATGACCGTGCCATGCTTGAAGTTGTTGGTAACCCCGTTGTTATGGAAAATGGAAATCCAGAACTCAAAAAAATCGCCAAATATATCACTAAAACAAATGACGAATCTGGCGTTGCCCATGCCATCCGCACATGGGTACTGTAAAATAATTTCAATATAGAAAAAGCACTCCATAAGTTAGAGATAATGCACTGACCCCAAAAGTTAGACAGAAAAAATCTTACTTTTGGGGTGCAGTTTAAAATTCAGTATTTTTGGTTTCTAGTTCTATCCCCTCAATAATTATTAAATCTGAATTAGGTAGTACATTATGTAAAACCTTTTTCAATTTTTTATTTTACTACGAATTAATATTATTTTTCAAGTGATAATTGATCCACTAATCTTCCTTTATAAATGTTGCAGTTCTTTTCTTAGTTAGCTTTTTTTCATAACTCTTTATAAGAATAACCAATAAACTACTTAGTAATCCCAAAATAACTAGACTTAATCTCGGGTTTAAAAGCCAATTAAAATAAGCGGCCAATATCCCTCCAAAAGGAGCAAAAATGGTAGCTATTACAAAAGAACTTGAAAGTATCTTTCCAATATTATACACAGTACTTTCTTGTTGCTGTATTGTTGTAATGGAGACAGAAGCTATTGTAATTAATCCACTCAAAATTGAATAACAAATTCCAAAAAATATCCAATTTTCTACCATCCCACTTGCCATAATGACAAGTGGGATGGTTGCCATTGATATATTCATCAAGATAAAGGCATCCTTCTTATTCAAAAAAGTAGAAAGAAGGGTTACTGCTATCAAACTACCAAATCCAGCAATTGAGTATACAATTCCAACAAGACTATTTGATAACTTTAATTGATCCTGTAAATAAAAAATAATCGTTGCATTGAAACCTAGCATAGCGATATTCACAACAATAGTAAAGAGTAAAGAGTAAAGAAATCCTCAATTTAATATTTGTAAAGTTCTCTTTAAAACCTACAAAAATTTCTTTTATATCATCATTACCATTCTCCTTGTGTTCTTGATCTGGAATATATGAAATTAGGATTGAAAGAAATAATAACAAGAAAGAAGCACTATTAATAAAAAAAATGCTATTAATATTAAACTTTAACATTAGTAGCCCTGCTAGAGCTGGAGAAATTAATTTTGAAATAGTTCGAACACCTTGAAACTGAGAATTATATTTTTGCAATTCTTCCTTCTCAAATAAGGCAGGAGTAATGACTGAGAATCCTGTTTGAAAAAGTGTCGAAAATAAAGGTAGCAAAAATGCAATAACATAGTAAAAAAATATAGAAACTGAATATTTAGATAATATCGGTATTACACTACATAATAATGCAGGTATTAATGTAGACCATAATAGTATTTTTTTCTTATTGAAATTATCTAATAAGTAACCCATAACAAATCCCAAGAAGAATTGAGGTAGCAATTCAATAATCACCATTCCTCCCATTGCAAAAGACGAATGAAATTCTTGGTAAATTAAGATTGGAAAAGCAATTTTCTGAAATCTATCTCCAATATTTGATATAAATTCACCAAAAGTTATTGTATAAAACGTTTTCTTGTTAATATCCAAAATGTCCCTTCTTTCTAGTTAAACCACGATGAATATCACTTTTTATTAAATCGGTAAGACTTATTCCAAACCTCTTTGCAAGAGTTGGTACCGCACTATTTTCACTTAAACCATACATAGTTACTAACTCAATGAAATATACATCCTCGCCAGATACTCTAAAATTAAGATAACAAGTACCATCTATTTCATAATAATCCAAAATAAGTGTTTAGTTATAACTAAACACTTACCTGTACAGGTAAGATTCAACCTCCGACTATAATGATAATATCCATAATCAATAACAATATTCATGTAAATTTTAAAAGTTTTTTCATACTGAACCTCCCTTTATTTTTTATTTATTGTATAATAAATAAAAAACCTTTGAAATTTTGTTGGGAAAATGGGAAATATGAAATCAAAACTTGGTATAACACTCAGAAAAATTCGAAAAGGAAAGCAAATCAGTTTATGTTCAATTGCTGATAGTAATTTATCTAAATCTCAAATCTCTAGATTTGAACGGGGAGAATCAG
>NZ_JWAJ01000123.1 GCF_001068775.1 Streptococcus pseudopneumoniae | reverse complement strand
TCAAACATCATGAGTGCACTTTTGCCTTTTAAATAACCCATGAATTATCCTTGGTGGAATACTTACCAACATATGTACATAATCACGCATCAAGTGTCCGTCGATAATTTCAATACCTTCATAACTACACAAGCGATGAAATATTTCGCCTAAACTACTTCGATATTGATTATAGATGATTTTTCGTCTATACTTAGGGGTGAACACAATGTGATGGAACACATCCACTTTGTGTGTGATAAACTATGAGACTTTTGTGCCATGGTTTTCTCCTTTCGCTTTACAATTGGCTTGAACACCTTTATTGTATCGCGTTTGGAGTTTTTTAGTATAACCTTCGACGCGCACCCGCATAGCGGGTGTTTTTTTTATCTCGTACCTAACGGAGCGAGACGGACTACTAGTCACATAACACCAAAAATCTCTTAGATTCATTTCTAAGAGATTTTTTCTTTATTCCCTCACAACCATCCTTCTTCTTCGGCGGTTTTGGCTGCTTCGGTTCGGTTGCTAGCGTTTAGTTTGGAGAGTATATTGGTCATGTAATTACGGACGGTGCCGTTTGAGAGGTAGAGCTTATCCGCAATTTCTTGGTTGGACAGCCCCTGTGCTACTCCATGCAAAACAGCGACTTCCTGCTCGGTCAAGGGATTGGGATGGGTCATCATGACTTCCATCAGCTCTGGAGAATATTCCTTGCGTCCCTCTAACACCGTATGCAAGGTTTGCATGAGGTCTGCAATGTTTCTTTCTTTCAATACATAAGCATCTACTCCAGCCTTGACCGCTCGTTCAAAATAGCCTGGGCGTTTAAAGGTCGTAACGATAACCACCTTTGTTTCAGGCACTTCTTGTTTGATCCACTCAAGTGCTTCTAGTCCTGTCTTGACTGGCATTTCGACGTCAAGGATGGCAATATCTACTGCTTCTTTCTCCAAAACCTCGATAGCTTCAGCTCCATTTTTCGCCTGCAAGACGGTCTCCACATCTGGTTGAAAGCTTAAGAGCTGGCACATGGCATCTCTAAGCATACTTTGGTCTTCTGCGATTAATACTTTCATCTACTTTCTCTCCTTATAAGGCAGATGCACGCGCACCTCTGTGGGATCTTTCAAACTGACCAGCTCTACTTGACCTGAGAAGGCTGCTGCACGGTCACGGACTGTATGAAGTTCATTCCCTTTTACATTTGCAAATCCTTTCCCGTCATCTCTAACTATCAGGACCAATTCCTGATCTGTACGTTCCAGTTTTAGATAGGCTTTTTCAGCGCTGGCATGCTTGATGATATTGGTCGCAAGTTCTAACAAAATCATAGCAGCTGTCGACTCCACATCTTGGGTCAAACTAGCCTTGTCCAACTGATTGTCAACCTGAACTTCAATCCCAGCAATCTCTAGCATCTTTTTGACAGTCTCAAGCTCTGAAGCTAGGGTCCGTGATTTCAGATTTTCCACAATGGTTCGCACTTCATTCATGGAATCCTTGCTGATCTGGTGAATTTCTTTTAATTCCTTTTCCACCTGTGGATAAGCCTCCATCTGAAACAACTGCAAGGCTAAATCTGTCTTGACACTCAGCATCGCAAAGGTATGTCCCAGACTATCATGCAAATCCTGACCGATACGACTACGTTCATTTTCAGCAAGCAATAGATTTATCTGGGCATTTTGCTTGGCCTGAGCTTCTTTCAAATCCTCGACAATGCGAATTCGAACCAAGCCCAATGTCATCAAATCCACAAAAGTAAGAATTCCAAGCTCAAAGGCTACAGCCTCAGTTTCGACAGACTGAAACATCATGAGTTGTCCAACAACAAGAACTTGAGCAAGGAGAAAAGTCCAGACATGAAGTGAACGTAGGCTACGCACTCTAAAATGATAAATTAAGAGATTGGCAAGGAAAAAGAAGAACCAGATATAATTTACACCAACAAAGGCAGTATAGCCAGCTACATAGGCTAGCATGATAACCCAACAGAGCCAGGATAAACGCTGACTCTTGGTGGTTAAAACACCTAAGTAAGCCAAGACAAATAGAATATCAATCAACAAATGCCAGCTAGGAAGCTCCCCAGTCACTACAGGCAGGATGGGGAAAATCATAAAAATTAAACTAGCCCAAAACATATAATGTATGCTTTTCAGTCTTTCAAGCATTAAGCATTCTCCTTATGACCTTGAAGGTAAATGGTCAAACCAAACAAAACTGCTGAAAAAACAAGTAGATAAACTGTGGCTGATAGATTGATGCCACCCTCGTTTAAGAAGGTCTTGAGCAACTCCATCAACTGATAAGTTGGTAGGCACTTCCCGATTGCTTGCATCCAGTCTGGAAATAAAGAGACAGGCATCCAGAGTCCGCCTAAAACAGCCAAACCAAAGTAAAGAAGATTGCCCACAACAGACATCAGCTGACTGGACGGCAAGAGAGTCAGGGTTAAGCCAAGTGCTACAAAGGCAACACTTCCTACTATCAGCAAGAACGCAGCTCCAATCCAGTTTCCAAGAGACATATCCACACCTCTTACAAAATGCCCAACTGAGAAAACAACCAGAATTGAGACCAAATAATCAACCATCATACTTGTTATCTTTGATAGATAATATTCTACCATATTTACAGGGCTATGACGTAATATTTTCTGCCAGTTGTTGATCTTGTCGGTATGTAAAACAACTGGGAATGAAAAGATAGCTGTCGACATCATGGAAAAAGCCGTCATGGAGATGAGGTAGTCGCGCATAAAATTAGCCGGTCCACCTGGTGTGTCCTGGTACATACCTGAAAAGAATAAATAGAAGGCTGTCGGCATCCCTACGGATAATAGATAATAGACTAATTGTCGTTTGGTCAATAGAAATTCTATCTTGTTTAGTGCGATCCATCGTTTCATCTTAGTCATCTCCCTTTTGTGTTTTTTCAAAGATTGTATCTAGCAAACTACGGTTATTAACTTCGATTTCTTGTATGCTACATCCTGCTTGAACTAACAGTTCCCAAAAAGCATTTGCCTCTCGTGTGACTACTTGCAGAGCATCTTGTTTTTGTACCCAGTTTTCAACCAAGTTAGACTGCTCAACAATTTCCTTGTATGCCAGAGGAAGGATAAAATGCTTTTCAATCTCCTCACTACGCATAGCTAGAGGCGTCGTATCACGAATCAACTCTCCCTTATTCAAGACCAAAATCCGGTCAGCTGTATGCTCTACCTCTTCGATGTAATGGGACGAATAGAGAATGGTAACTCCCTTAGCTTTTAGCTCCTGAACAATTTCCCAAAAGCGTTGACGGGTTGAAGTATCCATGGCCGCAGTTGGTTCATCTAAAAAGACAAGCTTTGGTCGCCCAATCAAGGTCAAGACAAAAGAGAAGAGACGCTTTTGCCCACCTGACAATTTTTCTGCGAATTGCTCTTTTTGTTGCTGGTCAAACTGCAATAGTTGATCGATTTCCTGGTTGCTCAAGGGATTTGGATAAATGCTTTGAAAGAAAGCAATCAACTCTTTGACCTTTAATTTCTGAACGATGACATTTTCTTGAGGGAGGTAGCCTCTAATGTAGTCTAACTTAGAGCTCGTCACTGGCAAGTCTTGGATGGATACTTGACCGCTTGTGACCAGTTTATCTCCAAGCAAACAGTCCAAGAGTGTTGTCTTTCCAGCACCATTTGGCCCAATCAAGGCGACGCATTCACCTTCAGCTACCTCAAAGGAAATATCCTTCAATATAGCCTTGCCCTTGATGTTTTTATTTAGGCTTTCTACCTTAATCATGTTCATGAGACTCTCCTTTCAGCCACTCCTTTCCCATCGGAAAGGCGATAAAAATCATAAATCCTAATCCCCAGGCACCGCGAATGGCTTGGTGAAGGATAGCTTGATCAAACCAACCTGTAAACATTTCTACCAACCATACCACTAGTGATAGTCCAATAAAAAGATAGAGAATCGCTTTTTTCATTTTTCAAACTCCTTTTTCACATCTGAGACTAATTTCAAACCTTCTCGGATCAACCAAGACATGATTCCAAAACTTGCAAACAACTCCCAAGGAAAATGATAGAAGCCTTCATCCAATCCTGAAAACATGAGATAAGTCATGACTCCTGCTGCTACTAAACTCATTGCAATAATTACTTTATGTTTCATTTTTTTCTTCCTCCATTTGATACATCTAGTATAATTCTTTGAAGGTAGAATCACTAGAAGCTTCTGTCATGAGGAGATATGACAAATGTCATTAAAAATGATGGAACAGAAATTACTAGATTGGATTGATTTTCTAGCACCAATCAGCTACTGGGTCCAAAACTCATTGCAAACCAAAAAGATCGGGAATCTTTTCCCGACCTCTTTCGTTTTCTATTTCATTCTTATTCCACACTGAAAAGATATGGATACACTGGTTGTTGACCTTGGTGGATTTCTACTTCAACATCTTCGAATTCTTCTGCGATTTCTTGGGCGATTTGGTTAGCCAATTCTTCACTTCCATCTTCACCGATATAGAAGGTTACGATTTCACTGTCTTCATCCAACATATGTTTCAAGGTTTCAGTCAAGGTTTGGTGCATATCAGGGTTTGATACGAGGATCTTACCATCTACCATACCCAGATTGTCATTTTCATGGATTTCCAAACCATCGATAGTCGTGTCACGAACGGCTGTTGTTACACTACCGCTGACCACATCACCAAGAGCTGCAGTCATACGTTCTTTGTTTTCTTCGATAGACTTGCTTGGATCGAAGGCAAGAAGACTAGTCAATCCTTGAGGAAGGGTACGAGCTTCTACCACAACAGCTGGTTGTTCTAATACTTCTGCAGCAGATTGTGCTGCCATGAAGATATTTTTGTTGTTTGGTAAGAAGATAATGTTGCGAGCATTCACTTGCTCTACAGCCTTGATAAAGTCTTCTGTCGAAGGGTTCATGGTTTGTCCACCTTCGATGACATAGTCCACACCTTGAGCACGGAAGATGTCTGCCAAGCCTTGTCCAGCTACTACTGCGATAAGGGCGTATTCTTTTTCTTCAGCTGGCTTGCTGACTTGAGCTTCTTTTTCCACTTGTGCTTCGTGTTGGTTACGCATGTTATCGACTTTAACCTTAACCAAGCTACCATATTTGAGACCTTCTTGCATGACAAGACCTGGATCTTCTGTATGGACGTGAACTTTAACGATTTCATCGTCATTGACAACAAGCAATGAGTCCCCAAGGTCATTCAAGTAGCTACGGAATTCATCGTAGTTAAACTCTTTAGCATAAGTTGGGCCTTGCTTAAGAGCAACCATGATCTCCGTACAGTAACCAAAGGTGATGTCTTCTGTTGCCATATGTCCAGCTACAGACTTGTGGTGTTCAGCATTGATCATTTCACTCATGTTGGCTGGAGTAGCGACAAAGTCCTCAGAAGCGCTATATTCACCAGTAAGAGCTGAAAGGAAGCCTTCGTAGATGAAGACCAAACCTTGACCACCTGAGTCCACAACACCAACTTCCTTCAAGACTGGAAGCATGTCTGGAGTCTTAGCAAGAGCTGTTTTAGCTCCTTCCAAGGCAGCACGCATAACCTCAATGGCATCGTCTGTCTGCTCGGCTTTTTTCTTAGCACCGATGGCAGCGCCACGTGATACAGTCAGGATTGTTCCTTCAACTGGCTTCATAACAGCCTTGTAGGCTACTTCAACACCAGATTGGAAGGCAAGAGCTAGGTCTTTTCCTGTTAACTCTTCTTTTGTCTTGATGGCTTGTGAGAATCCGCGGAAAAGCTGAGAAGTGATAACTCCTGAGTTCCCACGCGCACCCATCAACAGACCTTTAGCCAAGATACTTGCAGCCTCACCAACAGTTGAAGCTGGTTTGTCTGCTACTTCTTTAGCACCATTTTCGATAGTCATTCCCATGTTTGTTCCTGTATCTCCATCTGGAACTGGGAAGACGTTTAATGAGTTGACATATTCGGCTTGCTTGTTCAAACGAGTAGATGCAGCCTGTACCATTTCTTGAAATAAGCTTGTAGTAATATTTGACACGATTATTCTCCTACAACTTTGATATTTTGAATGTAGACATTCACAGTTTGAGCAGTAATGCCAAGTTGGTTTTCCAAACTAAAACGTACACGCTCTTGGATATTTTTTGAGACTTCACTGATTTTTGTTCCGTAGCTCAACACGGTATATACATCAACTGCAATGCTACCATCTTCGGCCGCTTTTACAACGACACCTTTAGAATAATTTTCCTTTCCAAGGAGGGCTTGGAAATTATCTTTGAGGGCTTTCTTACTTGCCATACCGACCACACCAAAAATCTCAGTTGCTGCACCGCCTACAACGGTAGCAATCACTTCATCTGTTAGTTCGATTTGACCATCTTTTGTATTAATTTTTACAGTCATTTTTTCTACCTCAACTAGTTGATACTCTATTTTATCATATTTCAAGCCAAGTGTAAAAGCAGAATACTGTATCGGCGGATATTTGCTCCTTTGACGAGTGATTTTGTACTTAGAGCAAAAGAAAAAGACCTGATGGCCTTTTACTATTTATTAAACGCGTTCTACTTTACCTGATTTCAAAGCACGAGCTGAAGCCCAAACTTTTTTAGGTTTACCATCGATAAGTACAGTAACTTTTTGAAGGTTTGGTTTTACGGCACGTTTTGTTTGGTTCATCGCGTGTGAACGGTTGTTTCCTGATACAGTCTTACGACCTGTAAAGTAACATACTTTAGCCATTTGTGTTTTCCTCCTATTAGATCTAATATAGCGGATGTGCTAGCACCACATACTGTACTATGTTATCACACTTTCTCTTTTTTGGCAAGGGGATTGAAAGATTTTTTTTATTTAACGTAAACAACTCCTAGTTTCCCAAAAGCTACATCTCCACGGATAATCAAAGTTTTGCTGGTTGGGGCTAGAGGGGCATCTGCCTTGGCTGCTCCACAAAAAGTCTCTACCTTTAGATCTACTCTCCAGTGTTGAGGCACGTAGATAACTGCATTCCCAAATCCGACTTCGATATTCAGAGTAGCAAAATCACCTAACATCTCTGCATTGTCATAATAGATTTTGGCATTCCCAAATCCGACCTCAAACTCATCTTCTACAAATTCTTGGTCTTGCTTGTAAAATGTACCCGCCCCAAAAGCGACTTCCTTGTCTGTCAGAATGGTCTTTTCACCGTCATACCACCATTTTTTTCCATTCCAAGTTCTGTTAGAATGAGTGAGTGCGCTGACACCCATTACGATTAAAATACTTGCCCAAAACAATGATTGATTGGGAATCGGTAAAATGTCATAAAAATGATTAGCAATCATGAGGGCCACTAGGGCTGTAAAAGAGGCTGATGTCAGATGACGACGAAGCAAAGCTTCAATTGATTGATAGGCAAAAAATCCAATACCAATCAAGGGCCAAATCTGCCCTCCCAGAGAAGGGATTCCAAAATTCCCCTGCAATAACACTAAAGCTGCCAATACTAGCAACACAATACCAAATGCTTTCTTTTTCATGTTCTTACCTCATGTTTCTTAGATTTTCTTTTAGGAGGGATTGGTAGTGCCGTGACACGTGAACCTCCTTGTGGGTCTGATAAAAGGAAATAGTTCCTGTCCCTGAAAAGGATTTGTCAACCGAGTAAACTTGCCGAATATTAGCAATAGTCGACTTGGATACCCGACTGAAATAGCGTGGCAGGATAGACTCCAACTCATAAAGCTTGAGCCGAACCTCGTAGGCCTCTTTCTGGGTATGGGCGTAAATCTTGCTCCCTTCCGTCTCAAAAAAGAGGATTTCTGCCAAGTCTAAGTAGTACTCACCCGTCCCCTTATAAAAGATCAACCTAGGAGCTTTGGTTTCTTGCAAGAGTCGTTGCAAGTCAGCTATTTCATCTGTCAGGGCTGCAGCTTTGATGACAATCTCTGTCTCAGTTAATTCACTATCAATCTCGATTCGTAACTTCATCCTATCTCCTTTCTGCATCTACTATACCAAAGGCCAGAGGACTTTACAAGGGCAAAAAAGCAAGTGGTCACTTTTGACCCGTAAGTGGTTACGAGACCAAGCCCACTTGCTTTGCTTTTTAGAAAATAAAGAAAAGAATTCCCCAAAGGAGGCCACAAGCGTAGCCAACTAAAACATCCTTGGGATAATGAACGCCACCTAAAACCCGCACAAGACCGAGAAGAGCTGATAAGACCAACAAAACCAACCCCACAGGCAGATTTGCATGCAGGCAAGCCATGGAAATGATGGTTGCTGAAAAGACATGGCGACTAGGCATTGAATTCCCAGAGCTGTCCTTGTCTAGTAGCGGAATAATTTCCCAAGTCTCATAAGGACGTGGTTGATTGATCCACTTACGAACTAGCGTCAATAGGACAAAGCCAGAAGCTGGCACTAAGATATATGCATAAAGGTCGCTCCCAACCCCTTTACTTACAAAGTTTGTGCCCAACAAGGTCAAGTAAGCTAAGGGCATCAGAACTGTCATCATGCGATTAAAAACTCGCATCAATTGCAATAGTTGTGGATGTCGAAGAAGACTTGATTTCCTCTTCTCGTACCATTCTTGATAGTTTTTCATCTGTTTTCTCGTTGTTTCTAGATTTTACACAAGAAGCCTGACAGAACGAGTCCGCTAGCATCTCCTACTCTAGTATAGTGCAGAAAAAGAAGGCCGTCAAGCCTTCTTTTGAATTACTATTCTTCTACTTGGTCTTCTATAAATTGACTATTGTAGAGGTCGGCATAGAAACCACCCTGAGCCATAAGCTCTTCATGATTTCCTTGCTCGATGATGTTTCCTTCTTTCATGACCAGAATCAAGTCAGCATTGCGGATCGTTGACAAGCGATGGGCAATAACAAAGGATGTGCGTCCCTCCATCAAACGATCCATAGCCTTTTGAATCAACTCCTCTGTACGAGTATCGACTGAGGATGTTGCTTCGTCCAGAATCAAGAGCGGAGCATCTTTGAGCAGAGCACGAGCAATGGTCAAGAGTTGTTTCTGCCCGACTGACAAGGTCACTGTATCATCTAAGACTGTATCGTAACCATCAGGTAAGGTTGTGATGAAGTGGTGGATTCCGACTGCTTTGGCAGCTTCAATCACTTCTTCATCACTGATACCTGTTTGATTGTAGATGAGATTGTCACGAATGGTTCCTTCAAAGAGCCAGGTATCCTGCAAGACCATTGAAAAGGCATCGTGTACTTCTGAGCGCTTCATAGCCTTAGTATCCACACCATCAATGCGAATACTTCCCTTATCAATCTCATAGAACTTCATCAAGAGGTTAACAATGGTCGTCTTCCCAGCTCCAGTTGGTCCAACAATAGCAACCTTTTGACCTGCATGAGCTGTCGCAGAAAAGTCATGAATGATCGTTCGCTCCGGTGTGTAGCCAAATGAAACTCTGTCGAAGATTACTTCACCCTTCATGTTGGTCAATTGTCTTTCCTTATGAGATTCATCTTCCATTTCCTCTTCACCTAGAAATTCGAAGACACGAGTCATGGCTGCACTAGCTTGTTGTAAGCTGGTAATTCCTTGGGCAATCTGTGATAAGGGTTGCGAGAAGGTTCGAACATAAACCATGAAGGCTACAATAATCCCGATACTGATATACCCTTCAAGAGCCAAGGCAGCACCGACGATAATGACTAGAACATAACTAAAGTTGCCTACAAAAACCATGGCAGGCATCATAATTCCAGAGATAAACTGAGATTTCCAGATGCTATCATGTAGATTCTGATTCAAGCCTGCAAATGTGTCTTTTGTTGGTTCCACAGCATTATAGCTGGTCACCACATTGTGGCCAGAGTACATTTCTTCCACATAGCCATTTACAGCTGCTAGGTTGTTTTGTTGAGCTTTAAAGTAGCCCTGCGACTTGGCCATAATTACGGAAACCGCCGCAAATCCAACAAGGGTTGAAACAACGGTTACCAGTGCCAAAATCCAGTTCATACCAAACATGGTAATCAAAACAGCAATCAGTAAAAAGCTGGCTGAAAGAACTGTCCCAAGGCTTTGGTTAAGAGACTGAGCTGCTGTATCAACGTCATTAGTCACACGAGAAAGGGTGTCCCCTTGAGAATGACGGTCAAAATAAGCAAGTGGCAAGCGATTGATTTTCTCAGCAATAGCTGTCCGCAAACGTTTTGAGAAATGTTGGATACTAGTTGAAAAAATGTAGGCTTGCGTATAGTTCAGGATAATCCCAAGCACATAGAGGATAACCAAAAAGCTAGCAATACTTGAGACAGCCTCTAGGTCAATCTCTGCCATTAACCCATCTGAAATCAAATTGGTAATTTCTTTGATCTTAGTTGGTCCATAAACCGTGATAATACTTGAACATATAGCCGCCACAACTGCGATTAGTAGGGGAAGTTGGAGACCTGCTAGAAAAGGTCTACACTGTTTCCATAAGGACATTTTCTTATTTTCCATGTTCCAATTCCTCCTTCGATAGTTGTGAATAAGCAATTTCTTGGTAAACTTCATTGTTTGCAAGAAGTTCCTTGTGGGTGCCTTGTCCCACGACTTTACCTTGATCCAAGACTAAGATCAGATCTGCATCCATAATGGTTGAAATGCGTTGGGCAACGATTAACTTGGTCATGGATTGTGTTTTTTCAGCTAATACTTGACGCAAGATACGATCGGTCTTGTAGTCCAAGGCTGAGAATGAATCATCAAAAATGAGAATCTCTGGTTTACGAGCCAGGGCGCGTGCAATGGCCAGACGTTGTCTCTGTCCACCTGAGAAATTGGTCCCGCCTTGAGCTACTTCTGAAGCTATGCCCGCTTCCTTATCTTCTATAAAGTTTTTAGATTGAGCCAATTCCAGAGCTTGCCACATGGCCGTCTCACTTAGTGGCGTTTCTTGACTCTTACCAAAGTTGAGATTGCCCTTGACATCTCCAGAAAAGAGCACAGCTTTTTGAGGGATATAGCCAACTTTATTACGCAAATCTTCTAAGTCATAATTCTGAACATTGACGCCGTCTACTAGAATTTCTCCCTCTGACACATCATAAAAACGGGGTAAGAGGTTAACTAGAGTAGATTTACCAGAACCAGTTGATCCGATAAAGGCAATGGTTTGCCCTGCTTCTGCCTTGAAGCTGACATGTTCCACAACTGCTTCTGAGTTTTTAGAGTAACGAAAGGTTACATCGCGGTATTCCACTTGACCTTTTACAGAAGAGTTTGCTGTCTGTGGGTGACTAGGATTTTCAATAGTGGAATGAAGGTCCAAGACTTGATTGATACGACCTGCAGAAACCAAGGTACGAGGCAAGACGATAAAGAGAGCACCCATGAGTAAGAAGCCCATTACCACTTGCATAGCATAGGACATGAAGACCACCATATCGCTAAAGAGGGGTAGACGCTCTGTCAAGCTAGCGTCGTTGATAAGATAAGCACCAATCCAGTAAATGGCAAGGACCAAGCCGCTAGAAATTGCCATCATAATAGGATTCATAATGGCCATTAAGCGACTTACAAAGAGATTGAGTCGTGTGACTTCATCATTGGCTTCTTCGAATTTCTTATCTTGATATTCCTCAGCATTGTATGCACGAACAACCCGAATCCCTGTCAAGCTTTCACGAGTAATACTGTTCAGTTTATCTGTCAATTTTTGAATGACAGATTGTTTGGGAAAGGCCAAAGTCATCAAGACAGTTGTCATCAGAACATTGACAATGACTGCCACCACTACTGCCCAAATCCAGTATTCTGACTTGCCAAGGATTTTCCCAATAGCCCAAAGCGCCATGATTGGTCCGCGAGTGACTACCTGAAGTCCCATGGTAAAGAGCATCTGAATCTGCGTGATATCATTAGTTGTCCGAGTCAATAGACTGGGAATTGAAAAACGTTTAATTTCTGTCTGGGAGTAATCCAAAACACGATTAAAAATATCGCTTCGTAGATGAGCCGTATAGGATGCTGCAACTCGAGCGGCAAAAAATCCAACTGTTACAGATGATAGGAAGGCTAAGAATGACAAACCCATCATCTTAGTTGCTGGCGACCAAAGGTCTCCCAACTCCGTACCTGGCGTTCCGAGTAATTCTGTTATTTTTGAAACGTAAGTCGGTACTTCTAACTCTAGATAGACCGAGCAACAGGTAAAGAGAACAGTTATTAGAATCATGCCCCACTCTTTTCCTGTGATACGCTTAGCGAGTTTCTTCATTCTTATCTCCTATTTTTTCTACATTTGCTTGTAGTTTTCCAAGGACTTCTTCAAAGATAAGGAGATTCTCTTCGGAAATGCCATCAAGTAAACTACGGTCAATTAGATTAAAGAAAGACTTAACTTGCTTCATTTGAGAGCGTGATTTTTCGGTCAAATGAACAAATTTCGCCCGTTTATCACTTGGACTCGCCTCCAACTCTACCAAACCATTTTGCACCATACGCTTGACCAAATTACTAGCAACTGACTTGGTAATATTGAGTTCTTGTTCAATATCCTTGATGAGTGTTAATTCTTGTTCATGCTCACGACGTTCTAAAAAACGAATGACCTGCCCTTGCGGTCCCCCCATAAATTCAATACCACAACGCTTGGCTTCCTTTTGTACCATCAGATGTAACTGGTGACCAAAACGTTTAAAGACCAACATCGGTTTATCCATGCTATCTCCCTTCTAAGTAAAAATAGTTCTCTTGAGAACAATTAAGTTTCCATGAGAACTATTTTATCATTTTCAGAAAAGATGTCAAGAAAAAGTTTCTATGAGAACTATCTCGGTATAAATTGACATCAGCTCTTATTTTATCTATAATAAACACTATCTCACACGAACACAAATCCAGTTTACTAGAAATGAGTAATTCACAAATGAAGCAAAAAGAACACAAAATCTTAGGAATCCTTGCCATCATCTTTGGAACCCTGGCCCTTCTTGGTTCTTGGATACCAATTATCAATGGTCTATCCTTTCTCTTTGGATTTGTTGCCTTGATCTTAGGAGTCATCGGCATTGGCCTCAATCTCCAAAATCAAAAAACATTAGCTATGATTGGTTCAAGCTTTGGCCTCATTTCCATTATCATTGTACTGATAAGCCAATTGCTATTCACTCCTATCTTCGCTGATTTTATAAGAGGCTATCGTAGCTCTTCTAATTATCTCATGGAAGAACCAACCAATGAAGATTGGCCAAATAGTACCATTGATGAATATGAAGAGGAAGAAGAGATCTTTACCTGAACTCAAGAACAGTTTGATGCCTTAATAGAGGGCGACGCTTCCAACCAAGGGCAAGGCGGTAGTAATTACAAAGACATTATCAGTGAACATGGGATTCCAGATTCTGAAGCAGATTCAAGTGACAGTGATTATGAAACCAAAAGAATCTCCTATCTATCCCTTGGTTCACCTAGTAAGGCAGTTGTTTTAAACTTTGTAAAGCAGAAAAATGGTCAGTTTCTTCTGATCCGTAAATTCGCCATCGGACTAGATCGCAAAGAACAATCTGATTCTGGAGTGAAAATTTAACATAACTAAAAAGGTGCTGGGAATAGCAATCGGTAGACTAAGTCTCGATTTCTAAATCCCAGCACCACGATATTTCCACAATCCATTGGATTATAGACGATTGTAGATAAAAAATGAAGTTTTTGTAAAAAGAGATTTTTGTCTCTTTCCTGCCCTTTTGTCATCACAAGATAAACAAACCCCTTGAAAATACTGAATTTTCAAAGGGGTTATTTTTATTCTTAGAATCCGTCTACGTTTGTGTAGATTTTTTGGACATCTTCGTCGTCTTCAAGGACTCCGTAAAGTTTTTCAAATGTTTCCAAATCTTCACCTGACAACTCAACTTCTGATTGAGGAATCATTTCCAATTCAGTTACTTGAAATTCTTCAATACCAGATTCACGCAAGGCAACGATAGCCTTGTGAAGGTCAGTTGGTGCAGTGTAGACAGTGATTGTTCCTTCTTCTGCTTCTACATCATCTACATCAACATCTGCTTCAAGCAAGAGTTCAAAAATAGCATCAGCATCGTCACCTGCAAATACGATAACACCCTTGTTGTCAAAGAGATAAGATACAGAACCTGAAGCTCCCATATTTCCGCCGTTTTTACCAAAGGCAGCACGCACGTTGGCAGCTGTACGGTTAACGTTTGAAGTCAAAGTATCAACGATCAACATAGAACCATTTGGTCCGAAACCTTCGTAACGACCTTCTGTAAAGGTTTCGTCTGTGTTTCCTTTTGCTTTATCGATAGCCTTATCAATAACGTGTTTTGGCACTTGCGCTTGTTTGGCACGATCGATAACGAATTTCAAAGCAGTGTTTAATTCTGGATCTGGTTCACCTTTTTTAGCTGCTACATAGATTTCTACACCAAATTTTGCATATACTTTAGAGTTAGCTCCATCTTTAGCTGTTTTCTTAGCTACGATATTGGCCCATTTACGTCCCATTAGGAATCTCCTTTTTTCACATTTTAATCTTTCTTATTATAACACAAGTCTACCTGATTTTCACTAGAGGAAATGGATTTTTCTTTTGTAAATCAATCTAGGATTTCCCACCAGCAACCAAGATTTTCTTGCCTTCTTTGATCCATGGATGCTTGGAAAGCGAGAAGTAAAGTTGGATGGTCATAGCTAGCCAGATAAGGGGTTCGCAAAAAATAACACCTAAATAGCCAGACCAAGGAATAATCCAAGCAACAAAAGCAATCTTTCCTATAAGCTCAATAAAACTAGATACCAAAGGAAGGAGTTTTTGCCCTAAACCTTGCAAGCAGTTCCTATAAATCAGCAAGAGACTCAAGATGGGATAAAAAGTAGAACTGATGCGCAGATACAAAGTGCCATTTTCTACCAAATAAGAGTCTGTCGAGCTTGCCAGGAAGGAGACCAAGGCAGGACTGGCAAAGAATAGGAAAATACAGACAAAGGCTGCCCAAGACATACTCAAACGACTAGAAATCCGAAGCCCTTGGACAATGCGGTCTGGCCGCTTGGCTCCATAGTTTTGAGAGGTGAAAGTCGTTATGGAGGCCGAAATAGAGGTCATCGGTAGTAAAGCAAAGGCCATAATACGCCTTGCCGACGTTTGAGCACTGATAATGACTGCTCCAAAACTATTAACCGATGATTGTAAAATGACGCTACCAATAGAGACAATAGAACCCATCATCCCCATAGCTAAGCCTTGCTCCAAAAGATCTACATAGAGGGCCTTGTCCCACTTAAAATGCTTGAGACTAGGCAGTAACTCAGGCACACTCCTGCGGATATAGAAAAAGCAGAGAAGGGCTGATAAACCTTGCGATATGATTGTCGCAAGACCCGCAGACTGGACTCCCAATTGCAGTTGTGTGATAAAGTACAAGTCAAGGGCAACATTGACCAGAGCTGAAAAAACCAAAAAGCCAAGTGCCGCAAGGCTGTCACCAACTGACCGCAATAAACCTGCAAAGAGATTGTAGGCAAAGCTGACGCCGACACAGCTGACAATCATGGAGATATAATCGTAAGACTGGGGGAGAATTTCTGCAGGAGTTTCCAGATATTGGAGAAGTGGATAGAGACCAACAAAACCTATCGCCATAACAATCACACTTAAAAGAGCCCCTAAAATCCAAGTAGCTGCGACAGCTTCTTTAATCTTTGAAAAGTTACGAGCTCCGTAATAGCGGGCAATCACCACTCCCATTCCATTGCCAACTCCAAGGGCAAAACCGATAATCAAATCAAAGATAGCCGTTGTTGCTCCAACAGCCGCCAAGGAGTCTGGCCCTAGAAAACGTCCAACAATCAAAATATCAGCCGTATTATAAAGTTGCTGAAAGATATTGGACAGTAAAATCGGTAATGCAAAACTAATTAGCGCGGGAAGGATAGGACCATGAATCAGGTCCACCGTTGATTTTTTATTCATAAGGCTTATTATATCAGCTTTCTAGTAGGGGAACAAGAGAGTTTGAATAAGAAAGCGTTGCCTATATACAGACAATCTGGTATAATCGTGACAGAAAAGGAGTTTATGCATGAGCTTAACCAGCCAATTAATTACAGATGTATTTCCAGACCTTGAGAAAGTTGAAAAGTTAAATATCGAAGCCTTTCCTGAAGAAGAGCGAGTATCCCTGTCTGAATTTTTACAATATCAAGATCGAGACGATGCCCACTTTTTCGCCTTTTACAACGAAGAGGAATTTGTAGGATTTGCCTTTGCCATTTCCAATCAAAAGGCTTTCTACATAAGTTTTTTTGCCATTATGCCTCATTTGCGTAGCCACGGCTATGGCAAAGAAATCATTGAAAAGCTGATTGATTTTTACCAGCGTACCATGATTCTTGAAGTTGAACGTTTGGATGAGGAATGCGATAACCTCGAACAGCGAAAAGCTCGCATGGAATTCTATAAACAAAACGGCTTCAAAACCGCCAATGCTTTTTTGGAGTACGAAGGTCTTAGTTTTGAGATTCTATATCGTGGCGACCACTTTGATGAAGAAGCCTACCGTGATATCTTCCAAAAATTACAAGAAGAAAATTATTTTGACTTCCACATCGAGTACCGTCGTTTTAGCGACCACTAACCTATACTGCAGTCTTTAACTTCCCAGTAAGAAACTGCAAATTTCTCTACAATGAATCTCCAATCACCTGCACTACAGGTGATTTTTTTGTGATTCCGAAATAAGATGAAAACTTGGAAAAAATTATCACCGCATATCACAAATAAGGGACTGGGACAAAAGTCCTAGCCTCTCAATTGTCTTTGGATTGTTGAGCAAGACGCAGTGGTTGAGTGGGCTCTACTACGCTGATTTCATCAGCTTTTACAACCCTACTCAACTGTGCGGAGGTGGGACGACGAAATCGAATTCTAACGAATTACCGATTTCTGTCCCACTCTCTTATCATGATTTGTCTCATAAAGATGCACTAAGTTTACGCTTCTGTTCCAGCTTCTGGCATGATGAGCCAAAGCATGAGGTAAGCAAGAATTCCTGATCCACCTAGCAATGTGAAAAGAATCCAAAGTCCACGAACAAGCGTTACATCAATATCTAAGTAGTCAGCAAGACCTGCACAAACACCAGCAATTTTTTTATCTTGAACATTACGAACTAAACGTTTTTCCATAAGAATCTCCTTATACTAATTTTTCTTTTAATTTATCATCAAATCTTTTTCAATAGTCTTGCTAATTTTTATCAGAAGATTCTAGTTTTAGCAAACTATATCCCCTCATTGTTTCAGTTCTTTAGTCCAAGATAACAGAAAAAGTGGGGATGCCTCCACCACTTTTACTTTTTAATCTTCAATTTCGATTTCAAGCTCATCGCCAAGGTCAAGAGTCACTTCTTGATTAGCTACTTCTGATTCCACAGGTGCAACTTTTTCATCGGCCACTGCATCATCTTCAATCAAGCCAAACTTGACACGAACTTGGTGGTCAATCTCGTCAAAGATTTCTGGATGATCTGCCAAGTATTTCTTAGCATTTTCAGAACCTTGACCGATCTTTTCGTCTTTATAAGAGTACCATGCTCCTGCTTTCTTGATGATGTCAAGATCACTTGCAATCTTCAAAAGCTCACCAGTTCTTGAAATCCCTTCACCATACATGATTTCAACAAAGGCTTCTTTGAATGGTGGAGCTACCTTGTTTTTAACAACCTTAATCTTGGTTTCCTTACCTACGCTCGTATCTTTTTGGTCACCAGTTCCCTTGATTTGTGTACTTCCACGCACATCCAAACGGACTGAAGCATAGAATTTAAGGGCGCGTCCACCAGGAGTTGTTTCTGGATTTCCAAACATAACCCCTACTTTTTCACGCAACTGGTTGATGAAGATAGCAATTGTCTTTGTCTTGTTAATAGAAGCCCCGAGTTTACGCATAGCCTGGCTCATCATACGAGCTTGAAGACCAACGTGGCTATCTCCGATATCACCATCAATTTCCGCACGAGGCACAAGAGCTGCAACTGAGTCGATAACAACAAGGTCAACCGCACCTGAGTCAATCAATTTCCCAGCAATTTCAAGACCTTGCTCCCCTGAGTCTGGTTGTGACAAGAGCAATTCATCGATATTAACTCCAAGCGCTGCTGCATAGGCTGGATCAAGAGCGTGCTCTGCATCGATAAAGGCAGCAATTCCGCCTTCTTTTTGGGCTTGCGCTACCGCATGAAGGGCAACTGTTGTCTTACCTGATGATTCTGGTCCGTAGATTTCAATGATACGTCCCTTTGGATAACCACCTGATCCGAGTGCAATATCAAGAGCCAAAGAACCTGAGCTCATCACTTGGACCTTTTGCTCGGCACGCTCACCCAAGCGCATGATTGACCCCTTACCGAAGTCTTTTTCGATCAATTTAAGGGCATCGTTCAAGGCTTTTTCACGATCAGCACCAAATTTTTTGCCAATTTCGTCTAATTTTTTTGTTGGTTTTTTCGCCATTTTATTCTCCTGTATTCTAATAGTCCTTAGACCTTCTTCTATTATAACAAATCTCCAGCACTTAATAAAGCTTTGCGAACTAGGTTAAAGGCATGTAAGACTGCAATTTCTCGCACATCTGCACGACTTCTACCTGCGATATTAGCCTGGATAACTTCTGTACCCGAAGCTTGCGCTAAAGCAATAAAGACTGTACCTGCTGGATGTCCTTCTAGACTATCTGGCCCAGCTACTCCCGTCAAACTAATTCCAAAATCTGACTGGGTTTGGATGCGCGCTTGTTCAGCCATTTTTTCAGCAGTAAAAGCCGATACAACTCCATATTTTTCCAATTCAGCCTGTGGAATATCAAGCATTTTTGCTTTTTCTTCAAGGCTATAAGTCACAAAACCACCTTTAAAAATAGCAGACACACCTGAAAAATCTGCCAAAGTAGCTTGAAAAAGACCTGCAGTCAAGCTTTCTGCTGCAGTGATGGTTTTCTTTTGCTTTTTCAACTCTTCTACTACCAGGCTAGCCAAGCTGGTTTCTTCCCCATAGCCATAGCAAATTTCTCGAAGTGAAACACCCTCAAAGGTTTCTTTTTCAAGGATTTTTTGTTCTAGAGCATCTAGAACACGATCCGCTTCTTCTTGACTCTTAGCCTTGGTCGATAAGCGAAGGGTCACTTCCCCAGTTTTAGCATAAGGTGCCAAAGTTGGATCTGTCTGCTGGTCAATTAAATCTGATAGAATGGTCACTAACTGGCTCTCACCAATCCCAAAGAAACGCAACACACGTGAATAGAGTTTAGAGCCCGTTGTCAATCTCGGAAGCAGCTCATTTAAGACCATAGGTTTCAATTCACTTGGAGGTCCTGGTAGAACGACGTAGGTTACCCCAGCCACTTCAATCATGCCACCTACTGCTAGACCCGTTTCATTTGGTAGCGGGGTCGCACCTTGGATGATTTGCGCTTGGCGCTCGTTGTTAGGAGTACGAGCATAGTCTGGTCTTTGAGCAAAAAAACGATCTAGTTTAGCCTGAGCTTGAGGATCAAAAACCAAATCTCGGCCCAAAAATTTGGCCACAGTTTGCTTGGTCAAGTCATCTTCCGTCGGACCCAAACCTCCCGTTAGAATGACCAGATTGCTACGATTGCTAGCGAGCTCCAACAAAGATAAGAGACGACTTTCATTATCTCCCACAGCAGTCTGAAAATAGACATCCACGCCAATTTCAGCCAACTTTTCAGACAAAAATTGAGCATTGGTATTGACAATCTGACCCGTTAAAATCTCTGTCCCGACAGCTATAATTTCTGCTTTCATTTTTTCCTCCTACTTACCTATTCGGATTTCTTTGAAAAAATCGCAGGAAAATTCCTACGATTTGATGGATAGTCTCCTATTATTCTAATTCTTCTACTGCAACACTAGTAGATTGAGGCAACTGACCCTGACCATAAAGATTCTCATACAAGACTACATTAGTCTCCAAATTCGTAACCTCTGGTTGCCCGAGCGAACGGCGTAAAAGATTTTGCATCTCTAACATATGCTCAGATGTCACGATTTGGTAAGATGTCCCTTGAAGCATTGCATCTTCTCCACGCAATTGTTGAGACTCAATATTTTTAAATGAATCTTGATAACCCATCAACTGAGGAATCGTTGTCGTTGTAATTTCGATATTTGTCTGCATATTATCGCTAAGAGCCTTCAGAATCTCTTGATAATGACTCACACTATTCAAACTAAGAATCTTCTCGACAACCTTTTGAATCACTTCACGCTGACGTTTTTGACGACCATAGTCCCCTTCAGGATCCTGATAACGCATGCGTGAATAAACAAGGGCTTCGTCACCATTGAGGGTTTGCTCACCGACTCCAATCGAAATCGTGTTAAAAGGTTCCTGATCTTGAATAGAGATTGGGAAGCCAAGTGTAT
The DNA here is from genome assembly GCF_001068775.1 of Streptococcus pseudopneumoniae. Lineage (GTDB taxonomy): Bacteria > Bacillota > Bacilli > Lactobacillales > Streptococcaceae > Streptococcus > Streptococcus pseudopneumoniae_N. Next base: position 37,760 of record NZ_JWAJ01000123.1, on the reverse strand, counting down.
TGTTCACTGTAATACCACCTACGGCATCAACCATTCTTTGAAGACCATGCATATTGACCATCACATAACGGTCGATGTGGATATTCATCATCTTTTCAATAGTTGAAATAGCCAGCTCTGCACCACCATTAGCATAGGCGGCATTGAGTTTAGCCTCCATTACACTACCATCTGGTTGCTGGATTTGTGTGAGAATATCACGCTCCAAACTCATCATGACTGTCTTCTTAGTTTTAGGATTCACTGTGACCAAGATCATTGAATCACTATTACCAGCCCATGGATCTGTACGTTCAACATTCCCAGTGTCCACGCCCATAAGCAAAATCGTCAGAGGTTCGGTCGCTTCAATGACCTTGGTTTCTTCACCGATTTTTTTATAGGTTTTAGCCAAAGTCTGTGTACTCTGTTGGTAGATCGTATAGGCATAAGCTCCCACACCAAGCACTGTCACAAGGACCAAACCTAAAAACATTCCAATTATTTTTTTTACCATACTCTTATTCGTCTATCAGTTGACCCATTAGGTAAACATCTAGAAACTCTCCTCCTTCTATACAAGCACCACGTTCCTGTAATCCTTCTATGATAAAGCCCATTTTTTCATACAGATGCACCGCAGCAAGATTTCTTTTTTGAACTGTCAATTGTAATCGTCGAATACTACCACTTGATTTGGCCCATTCAATAGTTTCTTCCAACAAGATACTACCGAGACCATTTCCCCAGTAAGCTTTTTTTATTCCTAAAAAGACATCTCCAATATGACGGACTCGCGGACGTTGATCAGCTGTTGTATTGATGATTCCTACTAACTCATCATTCAAAAAAGCGAGTAGGGTAATTTGATTATCCGACTGGGCCTGCTTATCCAAAAAATGTTGCATTTCAGACTCAGTCATTGCAATCCCATTTTCATCCAGACTGGTAAAATTAGACTCTTGACCAATTTGATCTAAGAGAGTAATGACTTCTGAAGCATCCTGGGTTTCCGCTTCACGGATTAAAAGATCATACTCCATCCGTCAATCCTTTCAAAAGTTCTGTTGCCCTTTGACCATGAGCATGAAAGAGCATTTCTCGCCCCTCATCTTTTTTTAGGATTTCTAACTCCAGATAATCTGAAGGGAGATCCTCACCCAATAGATGTCCCCACTCAATAACCGTTACACCTGATCCAAAAAGAAATTCGTCCAAATCGATAGAATCTGCATCCCCTTCGATACGATAAACATCCAAGTGATACAGGGGTAGACGTCCTTCATATTCTCGAACAATGGTATAAGTAGGACTCTTAATCATTTGATGAATGCCTAATCCCTTAGCCAGACCCTTTGTTAGCGTTGTTTTCCCAGCACCTAACTCACCAGTCAAAATCAATACATCATTTTTTTCTAACAAGTGCCCTAGCTTTTCTCCAAGTGCAATCAACTCATCTTCATTTTTTGTGTACATGTACTTATTATACCAAAAAGTTTTATTTTGTGATATTTCCATCAACAAAAAAAGGGGAGACTCCCCTCTTTTTTTAGTTTTTATCATTAGTTAAGAGCCATACTGATGTAGTTCAAGATAAACAAGGCATCCAAAATCCAAATCATGACATGCACATCTTTCACTTGACCTTTGACAACCTTCGTCAAAGTATAAGTTAAGAAACCAACGGCAATCCCTTGTGTAATTGAGTAGCTGAATCCCATAAAGATAGATGTGAAGAAAGCTGGAACAGCTTCAGCCATATCATCCCAAGGAATGTTTTTCAAGTTAGAGAGCATCATAATTCCAACGATGATCAAAATTGGTGCAGTTGCAGCTGTTGGAACGATTGCTAGAAGTGGGCTAAAGAAGCTTGATAGAGCAAAACAGATGGCAACAACCAAAGCTGTCAAACCAGTACGCCCACCAGCACCGATACCTGCTGCAGACTCAACATAAGTTGTAACGTTTGAAGTACCTGCAATGGCACCTACTGAAGTTGCAACTAAGTCAGAGTAGAGAGCTTTATCCAATTTAGCTGACTCATTGTTTTCACCACTTGTCGCAATGATACCAACTTTTTCACCAGTACCAATAAGAGTACCGATAGTATCAAAAATATCTGTCAATGAGAAAGCAAGAATGGCCATCAAGGTTTCTGGCAAACGAGAAGTGTTTGAAATCAAAGAACCCAAACCTTCTGACCCAAGAGCAGCACCAAACAAAGTTCCTAGATCGTTAACTGCTGATGAAAGATTGTTGCTTGCAAAGTCAATGCTAGACAAATCAACAAGACCAACAGCAATGGCAAGAACTGTCGTTGTCAAAATAGAAAGGATGATACCACCTTTGATCCCCTTAACAACGAAGAAGATAGTAATGGCAAGACCTGCAAGAGCTACCAAGACAGCTGGCGTGTTGAAATCTACCAATCCTGGAACAGCTGCTGAGTTTGCAGTAAGTGCTGCTTGAGCCTTATCTGCTCCTTCACCTGCTACTGTATAAGTACCCGGGTCAATCGAGAATTTCAAGAGACCAGCATTCTTAATCCCAACATAAGCAAGGAAAACCCCAATACCAGCTGAAATCGCTGAACGAAGAGTTGTAGGAATAGACTCAATGATCATTTTACGAACATTGGTCAATGTAATAATCAATGAAATAATCCCACAGATGAAGACCATCCCAAGAGCTTCTTGCCATTTATAACCCATCCCAAATACGACGGTAAATGTGAAGAAGGCATTGAGTCCCATACCTGGAGCTTGCGCATATGGTAAGTTAGCATAGAAGGCCATCATCAAAGTCCCCACAACAGAACCAATGATTGTAGCCAAGAACACACCTTGAACAGGCATTCCTGTTTGTGAAAGCATTTGAGGGTTTACAAAGAGAATATAACTCATTGCAAAGAAAGTTGTTAAACCAGCAAGAACCTCTGTGCGGACATCTGTCCCGTGCTCTTTTAGTTTAAATAGTTTGTCCATTTTTAATCTCCTTTGTCATTTTACGAACAATAGAACCATTATATCATCAATCATTCACCTTTTCAAGGTGTTTTTTTAAAAATTAAAAAAAACTAATAGATATTGTTCTCCCGCATTTCACTTAGAGTCAGCTTTTCTCTCCGCTTTTTGATATAATAGAAAACATCTTATCTGAAACTAGATTCGGGAGGATCTTATGACTAAAAAAATGATTGCCGTCGACTTGGACGGAACCTTACTTAACGGCGAAAGTAAACTATCGGATTTTACCAAAGATACTATCAAACAAATATCTAAAAAAGGCCACCATGTCGTGATTGCAACAGGTCGCCCTTATCGTATGGCTAAAGATTTTTATGATCAGCTTGAACTTGAAACGCCTATGATCAATTTCAATGGTTCCCTTACACACCTACCTGGTAAGGTTTGGGCCCATGAAAAATGCCTGACTGTTGATAAAAAGTATCTCTTAGATATGGTTCTACGAAAAGAGGAAATCGAGGCCGATTTTATCGCAGGTGAATACCGTAAAAAGTTTTACATTACATCCCCAGACAAGGAAATTGCCGATCCTAAATTGTTTGGTGTTGAAAACTTTCGCCCTGAAAATCAATTCAAGTCTGACTTAGTGACTAAGGGGCCTAACTGTATTTTATTACAAACTAGGGCAGACGATAAATATGCACTAGCAGAAGAGATGACTAGCTTTTACAAGCATCAACTTAATATCAATACTTGGGGCGGTCCCTTGAACATTCTTGAATGTACTCCAAAAGGTGTTCACAAGGCCTTTGCCCTTGAATACCTTCTAAATGTCATGAATATAGACAGACAGAACCTGATTGCCTTTGGTGACGAACACAATGACCAAGAAATGCTCTCTTTTGCAGGTAGAGGATATGCCATGAAAAATGCTAATCCCGCTCTACTTTCTTTCGCAGACGAGCAATTACCACTAACCAACGAAGAAGACGGAGTCGCTCACTTTTTACAAGAGCAGTTCCTTTAATAAAAACTATCCCTCCATACTTTTTTGGTAGAAAATAGCTACCTTAATCGTATGGATTTTTTATGCCAAAAATCGATTAAAGAAAAAAGGACTCGAATCCGTGTTAACGAGATTCAAATCCTTACAAAAGATGTCTATTTTTTTAGAACGATACGATCAGAAATTTCGCGATCCATATCATCAATGATCATTTGATTGCCATCAGCTACATAAACCTTGATATCATCTCCAATAAAGACTCGCTGACTCTCTGGTTCGAAGGTGACCTTTTTAATTTCCTGATCGCCATCAGGTTCTACTTCTGTCCATGTTCCAGTATTACCAGTAACTACGAGAGTAATGCTATCTCCCTCATCTTGCCCTTTATAGGTTCCATCAATATTAGTTACTGAACTAGCTGTTGAACTAGAAGCAGATGTTTCCGATTTCTGACTAGTGCTCGCTTCTGCACTAGTACTTGCTTGAGAGGAAGGAGTTGACTGCGTTTTTGGGGAGCAAGCAACCAAGAGACTAAGACTTGCCAAAGCAGCAAGAGAAAGTGTGAATTTTTTTAGTGACATGATGTCTCCTTTCTTTTAGTAGCTTAAAATCAGAATAACCCTGCTGAGCCACCACAACTCTACTATAACAAATAAAGATAGGAGGGTCAATCAAATGACTCTGAGGCCATGAAACAAGCGCGAACCTCTGATATAAAATAGAGAGATCCTGTCACAAATAGCAAGTCTTTCTCCTCTGCAGAACTCTCAAAATTATCTATAAAATCTCGATATGAAGCAATGCTTGTATAATCTCCAAAGTCTTGCTCTTCCAAGGAACCCTGATAGTCAAAACTCGTAACATAGAGATCTACATCAGGTAAATGCTCTGTTAAATAAGTAAGCATTCCACTATAATCTTTCCGCTTTAGGGCACCAAATAGGATTTGAGGTTGATACCCTTGCTGAATTTTTTCCTGGATAAACTCAACCAAACGCTCTAGAGCTGGTAAATTGTGAGCCCCATCTAGATAAATGTGCTCAGTGACAGCTTCTAGCCTTCCAGCCCATTTAGTAGCTTGCAAGGCAGCACGTACTGGTTCTTGATCTACTTTCTCGTTTCTTTGTACCATAAATAGTAGAAAAGTCTGCAAGGCAAGAGCTGCATTTTCCTCTTGATAAGCTCCTTCCAATCCTAGTTTTAATTGGGTCAAATCCGCTAGAGAAGAAGAAAAATCTCCTGATTTGAAAGAAAAATCTTTGTCAGCTTGATAGAGAGTCACACCTAAATCTTCCGAAATCTTTTGACAAACAATCTGTGCTTCCGGTGCTAAGTTGGCAATAACGGCTGACTTGCCTAACTTAAAAATCCCTGCCTTCTGCTCTGCAATTGCTGTTAAACTATCGCCCAAGGTCTCCTGGTGATCGAGGCCGATTGATGTGATGATTGCAATTTCACCTGTCACGACATTGGTAGTATCAAGAAGTCCACCTATCCCAACTTCCAGTAGGACTAAATCTACTTCTTGCTCTTTAAAATAGAGCAAAGCAATCAAGGTCAGCAACTCAAAAAAGGATAGCTGATCGTGAGTTTCTAGAAGTTCTTGCTCCATCGTCTTGACTTGATCTGCTAAACGAATAAAATCTGCGTCCGATACGAGGTCGCCATTAATGCAGATACGGTCATGGATGCTAACAATATGAGGCGAAGTAAAGGTCCCCACCTTCTTTCCATGACTAGCAAAAAGCTCCCTCATAAAAGCAATAGTTGACCCCTTGCCATTTGTCCCTGTCACATGGATAATTGGATAGGTTTGCTCAGGATTCCCCAGCAAATCTACTGCTCTTTGCATCCGTCCCAATCCTGATCTAAAATTCAATCCAATCCGACTATGAAGCCATTTTTCTACTTCAATCATGCTTATCTCCTTAACAAAAAAGCGAAGATTCTCTTCGCTTTTTACTCATTTTGCTAGATACTAGCTAAATTTTATTTTTAGCGTCAGGCTAAAAACGTCCACTGGACGTTCCTGCTTTTTCTTCTTTCTAGAAGCAGGGCTGATACAGTCTCCCAAACTTACCAGCTCTCTCTTAATTCAAGGAGCTGGGCTAAAAACATCCCCCGAACTTACTGACGGTTTTTATTTTTAGCGTCAGGCTAAAAACATCCACTGGATGTTTTTACTCCTCCATAAAGCTGTTGAAGACTTCTTCAATCATATTCCATTCATCTTCTGAATCTTCAGGGATTGGTTGCAATTCGCCTTCTGTTCCATCTTCATTTTCGATGAATGAGTAAGCTTGGATTTCAACTTCGCCGTTTTCATCTTCTTCTGCGTTAACTGGTACAAGAAGAACATAATTTTTACCAAATTCTTCTTTTCCGTCAATAGTCAAAAGGATTTCAAATAAAGTTTCGTTTCCTTGCTCATCTACAAGTGTAATAAGTTCACGTTCTTCGTGATCGTGGTTGTGATCGTGTGACATAGTTTCTCCTCTGTCTTAAAATTTTCTATCTAAATAATTTTGCAAAATCAATTGAGCAGCTAATTTATCAATAACTTTTTTACGCTTATTGCGACTAATATCTGCTTGCTCAATCAACATACGCTCAGCAGCAACCGTAGTCAAGCGTTCATCTTGATAATCTACCGGTAAGCCAAAGAGCTCTACCAACTTCTCGCCATATGCCTGGCTAGCTTCCACCCGTGGGCCACTTGTGTTGTTCATGTTTTTAGGCAAACCGACAACAAACTGCTCCACCTTGTATGTATCAACCAACTCCTCAAGTCTATCAAAACCAAACTGACCTTGTTCTTCATTGATTTGGATGATTTCAAGTCCTTGTGCCGTAAAACCTAACGGGTCGCTAATCGCTACTCCTACCGTTTTGGAGCCAACGTCCAATCCCATAATTCTCATAGATTATAGATCGACTCCTTGTCCTTTAAGGTAGTAGCGAACCAGTTCTTCAACGATTTCATCTCGCTCATACTTACGGATTTGATTTCGTGCATTGTTATAACGAGGAACGTAAGCTGGGTCTCCACTGAGAACATAGCCCACGATCTGGTTAATAGGGTTATAGCCCTTTTCATTCAAAGAAGCATAGACATCTGTCAATGTTTCACTGATTTCTTTTTTATTGGAATCGTCCAATTTAAAACGTACGGTTTCTTCAGTAAATCCCATTCTAACACCCTCTTTCCTTAGAATAGTACTATTATAGCACATTCGCGGTCGTTCTACAAATCACACAGTCTGATTCTGCTGATTTTCTCTGACTTTTTACTGGACTGTTGCCCCATTTGCAACACGATTAGCAATATAGTCCTCTGGTTCGTTTTTCAATAGATTTTCCAGTCCAACATTCTTCAAGTATTCGTTTTCACTTGCTTTTTTGAGATCCAGTGTTTGGAAATCATAGCTAGTCTTGGTTTCCATTTCTTTCTCATTTAAAAGAGTCGTTTCAATGGTAAAGCCTGAAATTTTTCGAGCTGCCTGCACAGATTCATCCTTGTCCTCAGCTTCTTTAAGAGCTTTTTTAGCTTCGTCTAATCCACGTTCAGAAATATAATTTTTTAAATCTTCTGATACAGGACGTTTCTGCTGAATGGTCAAGCTTAAAAATTGATTGCCTTTGTAAGTAATGATTTGAGTTTGCTGTGCTCCACTCTCATCAGCTGGCAAAACCAAGGTCTTAGTAACAACTGTATTCTTGGTTGCATTTTCTAATACGGGCAAGGTAGACTGTAGAGCTTCCTGAGAACTCTCAGTAGTTGAAGCTGCTGTTTCTTTTTTCTGACCACATCCAACGAGCAAAAATAGTGCTGCGAATGTTCCGATGACTAACTTTTTCATAAATCCTCACATGTTATCCAATTTAAATATTAGAGAAGGCCAGGAGTCACTCCCAGCCTTGATGTTTTATAGAGCCGCACGTAAACGCGCTTCTGCATTTTCCACATTACGGACAGAGCGTGGCAAAAAGGCACGGATATCGTCTTCTTTATAGCCGACTTGTAGACGTTTTTCATCTACAAGAATCGGACTTTTCAAGATACGTGGTGTTTCCATAATCAGGTTGAGCACTTCATTCACACTCAAATCTTCGATATCAACACCAAGGGCCTTTGCATAACGATTTTTCGATGATACGATACTTGCAATTCCATTGTCTGTTTTTGTCAAAATATCAAGTAGTTCTTCTCTCGAAATTCCTTCCTTACCAAGGTTTTGTTCTTTATAACTTAACTGGTGGGCATTGAGCCAGGTCTTCGCTTTTTTACAGCTAGTACAACTTGAGACTGTATAAATTTTAATCATGTACCTACCCCTTTCGCTACATGTTACTATCAGTTTAGACTATTATACCATAAAAAACATCGGACTTGCGACCTATTTTTAAAAAATTTTAACTTTTTTGGCAATTTTTGAACTTTTTTCTTGACAAAATACGAACTATAACCATTCTTTATACTTCTTAATGTAAAACTCCTTAATAACTGTAACGCTAAACATATACAAGAAAATAATACAGATTAAGAACAAGAAGTAAGGAAGTCCTAAGGGTGCTAGACGAAGGATATTTACTAGCGGTCCATAAGGTAGACTGGTTACGAAAAAGGCTGCAACCAGTGTCATCAAAATCACAAGCCAAGCTGGTCTGCTTTGTACAAAAGGAACTTTTGCTGTACGAAGCATATGGATGACCATGGTTTGAGACCACATAGATTCGATGAACCATCCTGTTTGGAACAAGATAATAAACTGAAGGGCAGATTCTGACCCATGAACATAATGATGGCCAGTCACCAAAGGAACAATGATAAAGTAGAGGAAGATAAAGGTCAAAATATCAAAAACAGATGAGATTGGTCCCATCCAAACCATAAATCGCGTAATGGATTTTGCTTCCCATGTATGGGGTTGTTTGAGGAAATCTTGATCCACATTATCAAATGGCAATGCCACACAAGATAAATCGTAGACTAGGTTTAGGACAATGAGATGAACAGGGGCCATTGGTAAAAATGGCAAGAAGATACTCGCAACAAGGAGTGAGAAGATATTCCCAAAGTTTGAACTAACGGTCATCTTAATATATTTGGTCATGTTGGCGTAGACCTTACGGCCCTCAACGATACCAGTTTCAAGAACCATGAGATCCTTGTCTAGCAAGATAACATCCGCTGTTTCCTTGGCGATATCGACTGCTGTATCTACAGAAATACCGACATCTGCCACCTTCATGGATGGGGCATCGTTAATACCATCTCCCATATAACCAACACCGTGACCATTTCTCTTTAACTGTAGAATGATACGCGCTTTTTGGTCAGGAGACAATTTGGCAAAGACTGTTACACTTTCAACCGCTTCTGCCAACTCTTGGTCTGTCATTTGGTCAATATCAGCTCCCAAAAGCATCTGCTCAACATCCAAACCAACCTTTTCACAGATGGCCTGGGTTACTTTTTCATTATCCCCAGTTAAAATCTTTGTTCTGACACCATGCTCAAGTAGGACTTGGATAGCGGGTGCTGCAGATGGTTTTGGTGGATCCAAGAAGGCAAGGTAACCCGTAAGGATCATATCACTTTCATCATCCACAGCATAGGCATAGTCTTCACGTAAACCTGATTTGTAGCCAACACCTAAGACACGCAAGCCTTGACGGTTTAATTGACCAACTTCTGCCAGTACTTCTTGGCGAATACCTTCCGTAATAGGGATTATTTCTCCACGATATTCCACATGTGTCGAAATGTTCAACATTTCTTCTAAAGCGCCTTTGGTCACCATACTAACAACATTGCTATCATCTTTGACGATAACACTCATGCGTCTACGTTCAAAATCAAATGGTAGTTCGTCGATTTTTTGGAAGCTGGTGTCTAGATTTTGTAGGATAGCGTGTTCCTTAACTTCTTTTTCAGTTCTACTGATAATGGCACGGTCCATCAAGTTTTTCAAACCTGTTTGGAAATGTGAATTTAGATAAGCTCTTCTTAAGACCGCCATATCCAAATCACCATGGATATCCAAGGGATATTCTAAGACAATCTCATCTTGCGTTAGAGTTCCAGTTTTATCCGTACAAAGGATATCGATTGCTCCTAAGTCTTGGATAGCATTTAGTTTTTTGATGACTACCTTTTCCTTGGCCATGATAATGGAACCTTTTGCTAAGCTGGCTGTAATAATCATCGGAAGCATTTCTGGTGTCAGTCCGACACCCACGCTCAAGGCAAATACTCCAGCCTCTAGCCAGTCTCCATCGGTTAAACCATTTGCAAAAAACACAATCGGAACCATGACAAGCATCAAGCGGATCAAGAGCCAAGAAATACTGTTCATTTCACGTTCAAAAGAAGTTGGCTCATCATAGGTGTTGAGAGTTTGCTCGATGGCTCCCATCATGGTGTCATCCCCAACTGCTAGGACCATAGCTGTAGCACTTCCTGAGATAACGTTTGTCCCCATGAATGCCAAAGATTCTGCTTCTAAGAGGCTATCTACATCTTGACTAGTCGCTTTATTTAAAGCAAGTTTTTCGACTGCATCACTTTCTCCAGTCAAACCTGACTGTTGAACGAAAAAGTCACGGGATTCAAATAAGATAATATCAGCTGGGATCATATCTCCAGCACTCAATTTCACGAGGTCTCCCACAACTAACTCATCGATTGGCAACTCTTGTTCCAGACCATCACGAATGACAGTTGCCGTGTTGACAATCATTTTTGAAAGATTGGTTGTCGCCTTGTCGCTCCGTAACTCTTGGACAAAACGGATGCCTCCTGATATCAAGACTAAGACAACAATAATGATAGAGGTAGTTGGGTCCTCTTGGCCAGGTTTGGCAAGCCAAACGTTTGTAACGAGAGAAATAAAGGCAATCACAAGCAAAATGATTGTGAAAGGATTGATAATGGACTCATAAATCTTCTTAAAGATGGAATCCTCTTGACCCTTGGTAATGGTGTTTTCACCATACAGGTCACGGTTTTCTTCGACTTGTTCTTGGTCTAAGCCTTTTAGACTTGTATGGTAAAAAGCTAGACTATCTTTTAATGGGGTTTGAATAGCTGCTGCTAGTCTTTCTTTTGTAGTTTTCATTGGTTTCTCCTATCTGTATGAATGATAATTTCATACACAGAAACCAATCGCTTTATAAGGACAAAACGACACAAATCAGCGATTGGCTGTGTATGTGCGGTTCTGGATGATCGTCAATTTGCATCGTTTGTCTCCTTTCTTTGTTCTAAAACAGCAGAAAATCCTGCCATAAAATGGCAGGACTAAAAAACTTATGATCTGTTTTCGTTCAAGCTTTAACTCCATAGGGCGATGTAATGATCTTAGTCTTGACCTTCGCGACCAGGACTGTTGACCAACGAGTAGTGTCTCCACTGCTTTGCGGTAGTCATCCGTATCCCTATGGTAGCCTCACCTACCGTTTTCGCCTTTCAGTATAAACCTTTAACTAATAAAAGTCAACGATTTATCTCATTTTCTTAGATCACAATCAATTCTTTTGGAGCAAGGGTTAATAACTCACAACCGGTATCTGTAATCAGGATGTCGTCTTCAATACGAACCCCGTATTTACCTTCAATATAAATACCCGGTTCATCAGTCAAGACCATACCAGTTTTGATAACTTCTTTTGAAGTTTGACTGAAGTAAGGTTCTTCGTGGATATCAAGCCCGATACCATGTCCAATACCGTGTGTAAAGTATTGTCCATAACCTGCTTCCACAATAATATCACGAGGGATTTTATCAAAGTCACGGCAACCTAAGCCATCCTTAGCTTGGTCAATCAGAGCTTGGTTGGCTTTTAGAACTGTATTGTAAATCTCTGCCTGCTCGTCGCTGACATGACCGAGGTAGATAGTTCTTGTCATGTCACTCACATAATGCTCGTAAAGGCACCCAAAGTCCATAGTGATAGCTTCGCCTAGTTCTACTGGCTTGTGCATTGGGTGAGCATGGGGTTTAGAAGAGTTGATGCCACTCGCTAAGATTGTGTCAAAAGACAAACCTGCCGCTCCTAATTCACGCATACGGAAATCAAGGAAGTTGGCAATTTCAATCTCAGTCTTCCCTGGCTTGATAAATTCAAGTGCATCGTGGAAAGCTTGGTCTGATATTGAACAAGCCTTACGAATAGTCGCAATCTCTGTCTCGTCCTTTATCATACGAAGCGCTTCAACAAACTGAGTTTGTGGAACTAGTTCCAAACCTTCAAAAGCGGCTTGCATGCGGTGGTAATAAGAAACCGAGATTTCGTCTTCAAACCCGATACGAGAAAGACCCATGTCTTTCGCAATTTTTGCGATAGTAGCCAACTCGTCACGCTCTGCAAAAATCTCAAAACCAGTAACTTCTTGCTTAGCAGCGATGATATAGCGGGCATCCGTCACCAAAATTTGACGGCCACGACTGATAAAGACCGTACCATTTGAACCCCAAAAACCTGTCAAATAGTAGACATTTTTAAGGTTGTTGATAATGATTCCATCTAATTCTTTTTCTTCCATTTTATCTAAAAATGCTTGCACACGTTTATTCATGATGTAACTTTCCTTTCAAATACTGTCCTGTATAGCTAGCTTCATTAGTAGCTACTTCTTCTGGTGTTCCTGTTGCGATAATGGTTCCGCCACCAACACCACCTTCTGGTCCTAAGTCGATAATATGGTCTGCTGTTTTGATAACATCCAGATTGTGCTCGATAACAAGGACTGTATTGCCATCGTCGACAAAGCGAGCCAAAACCTTGAGCAAGCGAGCGATATCCTCGGTATGAAGACCTGTCGTCGGCTCATCCAGAATGTAGAAAGATTTTCCTGTCGATCGTTTGTGGAGTTCACTAGCCAGCTTCATACGCTGAGCTTCTCCCCCAGAAAGGGTGGTAGCAGGTTGCCCCAATGTCACATAACCAAGTCCCACATCCTTGATAGTCTGAAGTTTACGTTGAATCTTGGGAATATGTTGGAAGAATTCCACCGCATCGTTGACAGTCATATCTAAAACTTGCGAGATATTTTTTTCTTTATAATGAACTTCTAGGGTCTCACTGTTATAACGGGTTCCGTGGCAGACTTCACAAGCAACATAAACATCTGGCAAGAAGTGCATCTCAATCTTGATAATCCCGTCACCTGAGCAGGCTTCACAGCGACCACCCTTAACGTTGAAACTGAAACGACCCTTCTTGTAGCCTCGAATCTTGGCTTCATTTGTCTGAGCAAAAAGGTCTCGGATGTCATCGAAAACACCTGTATAAGTAGCGGGATTAGACCTCGGTGTTCGTCCTATTGGACTTTGGTCAATATCTATCAGACGGTCGATATGCTCGATTCCTGTAATAGTCTTAAACTTCCCAGGTTTGTCTGAATTGCGATTTAGTTTTTGAGCAATAGCTTTTTTGAGGATGCTATTGATTAGGGTCGATTTCCCTGAACCCGACACCCCTGTCACCGCAATGAATTTTCCGAGAGGGAAGCGAGCAGTGATATTTTGTAGGTTGTTTTCACGCGCTCCCGTCACTTCGATAAAACGACCATTACCGACACGACGCTCTTCTGGCACTGGAATGGCACGTTTGCCTGACAAGTACTGACCTGTGATAGACTTGCTGTTGCGAGCCACTTGCTTGGGCGTTCCTGCTGCTACAATCTCTCCACCAAAGACCCCTGCACCAGGACCGACGTCGATCAGATAATCAGCCTCTCGCATGGTATCTTCATCGTGTTCTACCACGATGAGAGTATTGCCCAAATCACGCATCTTTTTCAGACTGGCAATCAGGCGGTCATTGTCCCTCTGGTGAAGACCGATGGACGGCTCATCTAGGATATAAAGGACGCCAGATAGGTTAGAACCAATCTGGGTTGCCAAACGAATACGCTGGCTCTCCCCACCTGAAAGAGTTCCTGCTGAACGAGACAGGGTCAGATAGTTAAGACCCACGTTATTAAGGAAGGTCAAACGGTCCTTGATTTCCTTGAGAATGGGACGAGCAATAATCGCTTCATTTTCAGACAAGGTCAGCTGGCTCACCAAGTCCAAGTGGTCTGCGATAGACAGATCTGAAATTTCTCCGATATGTGGCCCTTGCTCGCCACCCACACGGACAGACAAGGCCTGATCATTGAGACGATAACCGTGACAGGTTCCGCAAGTCAGCTCATTCATGTAGAGGCGCATCTGGGTGCGGGTGTAGTCGCTATTGGTTTCATGATAGCGACGCTTGATATTATTGACAACTCCTTCAAAAGGGATGTCGATGTCGCGAACTCCGCCGAATTCATTCTCATAGTGGAAATGGAATTCCTTACCATCTGAACCATAGAAAATGAGATTCTTATCCTCCTCTGACAAGGCCTCAAAAGGAGTATCCATGTCCACTCCGAAGGCTGTCATGGCTTGTTCTAGCATATTTGGATAATAGTTAGAAGAGATAGGGTTCCAAGGTGCCAATGCTCCCTCACCAAGGGTCTTACTAGCATCTGGCACTACTAGATCCGTATCAACCTCTAGCTTGATCCCCAACCCATCACACTCACTACAAGAACCAAACGGAGCATTGAAGGAAAAAAGACGAGGTTCTAGTTCCGGAACTGTAAAGCCGCAAACTGGACAAGCATAGTGTTCTGAAAAGAGCATCTCTGAATCATCCATAGTATCGATGACCACATAACCTTCTGCGATACGAAGGGCTGCTTCAATCGAATCAAAGAGACGACTACGAATACCCTCCTTGATGACAATACGGTCAACCACGACATCGATATCATGTTGCTTACTCTTAGACAGCTCAGGCACTTCGGTCACATCATAGACTTCCCCATCGACACGGACACGAACATAACCATCCTTTTGAATCTTTTCAATCAGCGTCTTATGCTGACCCTTTTTCTTACGAATAACAGGAGCCAAAATCTGCAGACGCTGACGCTCTGGCAATTCCAAAACCTTGTCTACAATCTGTTCGACAGACGAAGCCTTGATAGCCCCATGTCCGTTGATACAGTAGGGTGTTCCTACACGAGCATAGAGGAGACGGAGATAGTCGTTGATTTCCGTCGTTGTCCCAACCGTCGAACGAGGATTTTTACTGGTCGTCTTCTGGTCAATGGAAATGGCAGGGCTGAGACCATCGATAGAATCCACATCTGGTTTTTCCATATTCCCTAAGAACTGACGAGCGTAGGCTGATAGACTCTCTACATAGCGGCGTTGCCCTTCTGCATAAAGAGTATCAAAGGCAAGACTGGATTTGCCCGAACCCGACAGCCCCGTCACCACAACTAGCTTGTCTCGTGGAATTTCCACGTCAATATTTTTTAAATTATGGGCGCGTGCCCCATGGATGACAATCTTATCTTGCATGTTACTTCTTTCTAGTCCATTGTTGCTTTCCATTATACCAAAAAAAGTGAAATTCTATTACCAAAAAAGCTGATTTTGTAGTACAATTAAAAACTTATTTTTTTATGTTCCCTTAGGGTTCCCTAAGCCTTATATCACGCGCTTTTTAATAAAAATTACTAACATTACTATTTACTACTTGCTCCCCCAAAGTACGCAAACAGGGGAGCAAAAAAGCCCCACAAAAGGGCTAGGTTTTGATGAGTTCAGCAGGCAAGAAACTAGCACGGTCAAACGTGCTTTTTTTGTTGCTGGTTGCTGATAGGTATATTATACCATGAAGCGCGTGCTTTATAAGATTATGACCTCACAAAAGCCCCCAGATTCGTTTCTAAGGGCTTGTAGTTTATCCGTGGTGTTTTTAGTTGTCCATTACGAAACAAAGCAAAATAGGGGCTAATATGAAGCCTCAGCCTACATTTGCCTACTTATACGCTTCTAGCTCTCCGTTCTGGTGGAATATGTTCATAATTGTTCATTCCCAGAGAGCATTTTTTAGTTTTTCTCCGACTGGCGAGATGTGTAAGAACTTGTTAGTACCTGACAACATTTTATGAGCTGTTCAACAACTGGCGATATGTGTCCATAAATGTCCATGTTCTCTCGCTTAAATCTCAACATTTTTTCAACAAAACACCACCACGATAGCTTTTAGCAAAGTCTAGCAGTATCTCAGCTTTGAGACGTTCATACTCAGCCCTATCAATGTCTAGTGTCTCGTATATCTGCCATAACTTCAACCTCTCCCCAGTTCGTCTTGTAAAGAGATTGGCGAATATCTCACGTCGTACATCGTCCAGATTGTCCCTGAAGGCTTCAATCACGCGCAGTAGCTCCAGCGCTTTAGCTTCAAATGCTCCATCTTGACCGCCTAGACTCAATTTAACCAATGAGTGATAGCTTTTTAGAAATCTTTATACCTGTTTAACTGTCTATTTTTTATCAATCTGCATTTACAATACTTGCCAAATGTTCTATAGCTTCCTGCCTTACTCGATATACTGAGGTGGTAGATTTTCCTATTTCTTCAGCGACTTCCAAAGCAACAAGATCATTCAAGTAAAAAAGTCTTAGAACGGAACGCTCAAGTGGATTGTCCAGCTTATCGATTAGCCCCGATATGGCCATTCTCTCCTCAGTAAGTCGCTCAATCCTCCGGAGCGTATCCTCTTTTAGCTTCAGAACACTTATAAGATTGTTCTCTGTCTTGTTCTCTCTGCTTGTCTGCACCCTGCTATGGCTTAGTGTTGGCTTTTCGATAATACCACCTTCCAGGGCTTCCAATTCCAAATATAAGCCTTTGATCTCCTTGCTTATCCACTTAACGCCCTCTAGTTTTTCTTTTACCTGCTCTGGTGTCATGCCTTGGCCTCCTCCATGATATAATAATTGTGTTGAAATTATTGCCGAGGTGGAGAGCCTTGGCTTTTTGCGTTTTCTCTAGCTTCGCTCGAGGTTCATTTATTCCCTGGGAAGTATTTCCCGTGAGAAAAAATGTACAATGACGGGTGAAGCTCGTAGAAGCGCGTGGGGAGGGAGATAGCCCCCGTATCTCCTTATGGTTTGATAAGCAATTAAGGGATGTTTTTATCTCTCTTATTTCCTTATCATTCTGCAAGCAATTAAGGCAAGTTATTTCTTTGCTTATCTGCCTATCATTCTGCAAGGAGTAAATCAGAAATAAGAGGGCTAAAAACTCCGCTTATCTGCTTGATAAATGATAGGGGATATAGCCACTTTCTCGGCGTTCGCTCGGAGTTCAACACACATAACCCTGCCATTTGTCAGGCATATTTACTGCCACTACCTAAGCAAAATCTCACCTTTTCTAACCCTCGGTAAACCTCTCTACCTTTGTAAAACCTTAGTATTTTTAAGTATGTAACCTTGTACTAACCTTGTACTTTTTATATATGCTACCTTTACATTGAAAAACTTCGATACCTTACCAAAACCTTACCATTCCTCTGGTTCGCTAAACATACTTTCAGGAAAGCCACAAACTGAAATTAAATACTGACAAGCGTTATAATCTACCCAAAGCGCTCCATCTTCTGAGTGGTGGAAATACTTATCTGGTAGCGTTCCAAGGTAGGCACCCATTTTATAAATAGATACCCCACCTTTTTGGCTTGGTAACAGTCCAGTATATCCTCTGCGTAGTCCATGATTCAAAGCGTTGCTATTGCCATATTTTGGTTTTCTGTTGCCCCTGTTGCCTTTTGCTACTTGGTTGCCCGGCAAAAATCTCCCTCGGCTATCACGTTCCATATTGCACCTTTCTACGGTGTTCGTTTGGTAGAATTGTTCCATTACTACAAATTATCTAAGGCCTCCTAAACTACTTAGTTAATGGGTAGCTTTAGAGGTGAAAAAATCAAGCTAACTTCCTGATAGCACTACATTCCCTAATACCTTCCAACATTTCAAAAAGGGAATTTTTCGTACAGAAGAGGGCGGCGTTCTTATATCCGAACGATACATACCCCCGTCTAAAAATAAAGGGGGTATCTCTGCCTCCTGTCTCGTATTCATACCTGTTTAGTATCTTATAATTGACTGTTGTAACTATAACGCTAAACAATATTCATAGCATTTTTTTCTAACCATGATCTTTATTTAGATTTGTTTGGAAATGTTCCAAAACACTACTTCAGATTGCTCAATCCATTCAGCCAAAAACTATCTCCCTTTCTGGTATAGTAAACAAACTTTTGATAATGCTTATAATACTTGTCACGTTTCATATACTTTGGTCTTTCAGGAAAACCATCGAACATATATCCGCCACGTTTGGGACTCCAACCTGGTTCCACCTTTCTAGCTTCCCTCAGTGCTCTCTCCCAATAGTATTGGCAATCTGTCTTACTTCGGTTCAGTGTTGATTTGTGTATTTTCTGGCATGATCCACAACCATATAGCAAAAGTCTCTTATAGAGTTTTCTGCATCGATTACCACAAATAGGACAAAGAAAGAAGTAGCGATTACCTCCCTTGGTTCCTGGTATACTTGCTAAATCAAAATGATTGTTTCCAAAGGTGATATACAGATTATCTAGGTCTATCTCTAGTTTTCTACCGTCCGACTCAGCTATACCATAACTTATATTCTTGTTTTTCATCGGCTTTATAAATGTCTCTATGGTTATTGATTTTATAACTTCCATTCGTTCAAAAATCCCTATATAGAAAAACCCAAATTGATTGGGTTTAGTAGCAGTGAAACCACAAAAAGAGGCTAGTGCCTCTCTTGATAGTTCTAGCTTTCCACCTCGGCCACATAATCAGCCAGGCCTTTATATTCGCCTTCTACGTCCAACTTTTGGAGTAGGCTAATACTTTCATCGCCCAGCATTTCCAACGTACCAAAAGCGGTCATAGAGTCCATAGGGATAGGCTTATCAGAAAGCAAGCGATCAGCATAGTCTAATAGTTCTAGCCCGTAGTCTGTAACCTTATTGAGCAAACTCTCAAAATCCTCTGACTCTTTGAGTTGAAGCACGCGCTCCCGTTTGTAACATTCTTCAAACGCTGCAGCCTCTTCTGGTTGTTTGTGGTAGTCTTTAAAGCTGTCACAAATACGCTTGAAAGTCTTGTTTAGCTTGTGATCTTCTACATACTCAGCGACAAGCGTGCCTTTATCCTTGTAGGTCAATGAGATTACAGGCTGGCAATATGTCCCAGTCATGTATCCCAGTAGCGCGTGACCTGCTACTTGAGCGGTCGCCTGATCACAAAAATAGTAAGTGAAAGTGAATGTTTTTGCTTTGTCTGAAAATGTTTTTAATGTCATGTTGTTTTTCCTCTTTCTGTTTTAAGGGTGTCACTAGTAGTTACACCATTGCAAGGGGGTCGGTACTATCTACCCCATTTTGTTTAAAGATTTTAGTGTTTGTCAGGTACTGCTTTTAGTTCGTTAAGCTCCTTTCTAAAACGGCAACGGATCATCATATTCTTGGAATACAACTCTGTCGTTTCCTGTGTTTGTTCTTCCTGTGGGCTTCTGTCGTTTTTTCTCATGCTCTTCTACTTGTTCAAGTGAAGTGAATCTCTCTTTTTTCCAATTCTCCAAAATCGCTTTTAAGTATTTAAAACTTGGTTGATGAATTTCTGAGGTAATTTCAATAGCACGATTCAGCATTTCAAAGTTCATACCGTCAAGACCTACATAATCGAGTAACTGTTGATGTTGTTTGTCAGTTATACGGATACCGCTATTTTTTAGATTTTCAGATAAACTTGGACTGATAGATGTATTATTATTATCTATCTCTATATCTTTATCTATATCTATCTCTTTATCTATCTCTATCTCTGTCTTACACGTAGTTAACAATGTAATGTCATTGGATAACGTTGTAAGATTTCTTTCATTTTCTTGCTTTTCTTTACGGTATTTTCTCATATATGCCGCTTGATTTGTTTCTTGTTGTACCAAAGCTTTTGCTTGTGTTAACTCTGCGTTGTTCTCTTCATCAATTTGAATGAGACCGCACTTGGTAAAATAAGCCATAGTCATAGAAATATCGTCTTCAGAAACGTCTAATTTCAAAGCCAACTCTGCTTTTAGATTTTCTAAATATCCCTCATAGTATAAAATACAGTCACTTTCTAAACTTTCTAACATCAATCGGATATAAATCACGGTCATAGTATAACCGCCCGGAATATTTTTTAACCTCTTAATAAAAAGATTATCAAAAAATTTCTTATCAATTTTCAGCCAAAAGTAGATTTTAGTTTTTGCCATTTTCCACCCCCAAAAACTTCAGCAAGTCAGAAATTCTATAATAGATTTTCCTAGTGTCTTCTAGTGGGGGCTGGTATCGTCTTAACCCAGCATCTTCCCACTTTTGGAGTGTCTTATATTTTACGTCTAACTCGTCCATGACTTCCTGGGCTGAGATTAACCCTGTCAGTCGCGGTTTGATTCTATCACGAACTTCAAGGTATTTTTCCACTACTTCCAGAATGCCATGAGTCAGGTCATGCTCACTTTCCTTGCTTAAACTAAACATATTCTTCCGCCCCCTTCAGTAGTTGCTTGTAGCTCTAAATCGGCATTCAAAAGGACAGTTAGGCGCTTCTGCTCCTCTTGCACTTGGTTATAGAATGCCTTTGCTCCATCCAGTAGCTCCTCTTTGTTAGCTGGGATAAAGTAGCCTCTGAAAGCTCCGTGACGTACCCCGATGATAGGAACACCGTAGCGCGTGATCAGACGGCTGATAATGTCCTGTACGGTTCTTTCTGCTAGCTTAGTGAGTAAGCTGATTTCTGCCCCTGTTATGGAGTTCTCAGCCCCCACTTTGATTAGTCTTAATACTCGTTTGTCATTCTCTGTCAGGCTCATTCAATTCCTCCCCATACGTCTACCCCTGCAAGCTGGATATATCGCCCATAATCAGGGTTTAAATCCTCGCTAGGTGTTTCTATCGTCTGTTTGCTTTCTCGCTCCATTTGGGCGCTTTTTTTGCGGTCTCGGTGGTTTAAATAAAGCAGCAAGCCAATCAATACCACGGAAAAGATAACCGCCTGTGTATTGGTTAAATCTAGTTCATTCATGTTACCCCTCCTCATGAATCATCATGCCACGGGTGTACGCAATCGAACTTGTCCATAAGTCCAAGAGATTCTTTTTACCTCGTTTTTTCTTGGCAATATCAACTGCCAAAAGTTCCCATACATAATTTAATAATTGACTTTGATCCATAGGATAGTCATTCTCTTTAGTTATTTCCGCTAGATAAGTGTTTAAGAAAAGAAATCCATCAAATCTAGAAACTTGCTTTATAAAATCAGTGTTACCCCAATAATTTCCATAAAATGACCGTTCTTTCCACTCCAATTCTCCTATTACTTCAGCAATTACCCTCTGTTTCATCCTTTCCGTCTGTTCCTTTAGCGTTTGCTGTTGTTCATGGTATTCTGTGCTAGTTAGTTCATTATAAACATCATCCAAGTCATTCAACACCCTACTGATTGCTCTTTTAGCTATGATATTTCTAACCCCTGTAAGACTTCCTTGTATTTCTTCTAAATCTGTTGAAATAGCTTCTAATTTATCTGCTAACATGTTTTTTACCTCTGTTTCTATGTTTGTGTAATTGCCCTGATGGGCTTGTTCCTGTTTCGACAGCTTTTTAATGTCTTTCTTGCCTCTTACTACCTTACTACACCGACCGCCTCACGCTCAGACTCGCCAAAGTTTGAGAGCGTGGGGCTTTTTTGAGTTGTTTCTTATACATTGTTTCTTGTAATTGCTAGCCTCACGCTCAGAGTCGCCAAATTGAAAGCGTGAGAAAGTACCAGTTTAAAGAGTTGGCGCTCTCCGTATGGTCAAATTGCCCTAAATATGCTATAATCTAGGTATAAATCTTTACTAAAACCTCTTTAATAATAGCTTGCCTGCTTTTTGTTAAATTCGTTTTAGTGTTAGTGTGAAAGGCTTTGCGGTGTGGTTATTGCTAAGCCTTTTTTGTTGCTCTCACGCGCTTCTTTGGCGTGTTTTTTTATTTCTGAATGCCATGGCTTTGATTTCCTGATAACTCATATTCAAGCCAATCATAGCTATTACCATATCCTCAAATGCCTGATATTGCTCCAGCTCGTCACTGGTCAAGCTATCAATACCATTGTAGCCCCCACGTTCTTCCCTTAACTGCTTAGCGTTCCTGTCGGTTACTGCTTTCAGTAGCAAGTTGTTCATGGTGCTGTGTGCATGTTTGGGTGCATTCCTCCAAGTCTCTATACTGTCATGCAAGGTTTTTCTTTTTGGCTTTTCTAGCGCCCTCTGCATACGAAACTTAGAAAGTTCCTCACGCATCTCAAAGAATGCTCTTACTAGGTTTTTCTTAAACTCCTTTACGGGTTCTGTATTTCGTAAGTAAGTGATCAGCAATGTTGCTTGTTGCTCATTCAAAATATAATCCCTTACATTTTGCCCACTCTCTGAAGGTGAAATTTTAAATTGCACCTTTCCAAAGCTTTCAAAGTCCTCTCGGTGCTTATTCAGCAAAATCTTCAAATGTCTGTGCTTGATTTCTGCACATTCTGCCACAATACTGCTCAGTGTATACGGCTCTTTCTTGCCGTCCATGTAAACTAGTTCCATTAGTTTGCTCCTTTCTAGCTATAAAATAGTTCATCTATGGTTATATCTGATTTGATTTCTGCAACCATTGACTTAATTGCTAGGCGTTCTTTGTCATTGAATGGCGTTTTACCTAATTCTTTGTTGTTGTATGACTGCAAAGAAATTTTTAGCTTGTCCGCCATCTGTTGTTGAGTTAGCCCTAACATAACTCGATAGCCTCGTAGTTTACTCATAGCTTTCCCCCTTTCTAAAAAATCCCCCTCCATGAATAGATTGAAAGTGTGAAAGGTTGGAGGGGTCGTTAGGCGTCGTTTTATGACGTCCCCTAAGCTTGAATTTTATTATAACGTCAGTTTTAGACGTTGCCAATAGTTTTTTTGATTTTTTTACGTCATTTTTTGACTTTTTTTAAACATAGGGTTATAATCATCTGTGAAAGGTGTGATAAAGCATGAATAGATTGAAAGAATTAAGACAAAAAAACGAGCTATCTCAAAAAGAAATAGCTGAAATTTTAGGATTTTCTTTAAGGTCATTCCAACGAATGGAAAACGGAGAAAGCCAAATCAAACCAGAAAAAGCCCAGCAACTAGCTGACTTCTTCGGGGTAAGCGTTGGATATCTGTTAGGGTATGAAGTTATAGACCTCATGGGCGCAACAGATCTTGAAGAATATATATTTTTTAACGGAGATTATAGCAATCCAGATAAAACCAGAAAGGAATATTTTGAAAAAATTTCTGAAAAAATCAAAACTTATAAAAAAGTTGCTGATTCTCTTAATGGACGATACAATAAAAATAAAGCTATTGAAGCAATCGAATTACTTGAAAATAATGGCGAAAATGATTTAGATGATATTTTTGAAATACTAAGAGACAAGATAGAACTAGCTCTTTTTAGAAATATGGTCCAATATCAATTGTTATCAACTAGATTTCATCACCCAGACTCAAAAGATAAGATTTTAGATAGTTTCAAAGGATTTGAATAAACAAAAAAATCCCCACGCTCTCAAAGTTTGGCCAGTCTGAGCGTGTATAGAGGGAAATAAAAAAGCATCGTTAATGTGACAATGGTTAACGAAGATTTTTATAAATTAACTGGTAGTTAATGAGGAAGGAAAAACTATGGGAAGTAATAGAACAAACGAAGAAATAGCTGTTTACACTGCCACGATAATACAAGAACTAGAGGATTATCTTCATCTCCTCCAGAGAATGGACGATGAAGGGAATAAACGATCTGATAAAATAGCGCAGTGGATAGAAAATTGGGTAAAATACTTAAAGATAGAACAAGTTTTTAATCCGCGAAGTATTCAGGCTTTAAAAAGAGGAAGTATCGTTTATGCTGATTTTGGTTTCAATGTTGGTAGAGAATATGGAGGTCTTCATTATGCAATAGTTCTGAATAAAATAGATGCACGTTCAAACCATCTTCTTCATGTATTGCCTTTGACCTCTGTAAAAGAAACAACTGATATATCTAATTTGAAATATTTTCAACTTCCAATTGGCAACGAAGTGTTTCAATTACTATCAAATAAAGCTTTGAAAAAAGTTAGAGAGTTATCTGAATTGTATGATCGTTTTTCAAAAAAAGATGGTGAATTGCGCGAAAAAGTTGTAATGGTTGAATCGTTAATCGAAGATAATAAAAAAACTTTGGAAATACTTAAAAACTTATCGAGTTCTGATATAGACGATTCTTCTATTAAGCAAATACTAACCATCAATAAAAATATAGACTTCGCAAGTGATCAGGCGGAGAAAATACGACAGGAGGCAAAAGAAAATGCAATTTTACTTGCAGAACTTAATGAGAAACTGGAGTATGCTAATAAATTTATCCTAAAAACACAAAATATGAACAAAGATAGTATTGTTCTATTGAATCAGGTTACAACAATTAGTAAAATGAGACTCCGTGATCCAAAAAATAATAATTCAATTTTGAATGGTATTGTACTTTCCGATGATACTATGGACAAAATAGATGAGGCACTGAAAAATATTTTTTAAAATCCGAGTATTTTTATTGACTTTTCTTAAAATTAGGGTTAGAATAGAATCATAAGGTCGCTTGACGACAAAATATATGATACTGTCCCAGGAGGACAATTCTAGCCCTGCTCTTATGAGTAGGGCTTTTAGTTTATTAAAAATCCCTGGAACCTCATCCCTAATATTTTTTTTAGGGTGGCCGAAAAAGCTGATTATGCGACCTATAGCATACCACGCGCCACAATGTTCGACAATCCTGAAGCGCGTGTTTTCTCGTGGTTCGCTCAAGCTTCAACCCAGTATAAGCTCCATATCTACTAATTTTGTTGATGTCAACAAATGTCAACCACTTACAATATTTTAGAAAGGATCTCATGAACGAATTACAATTCTTAATCTATACTGCTGACAACGATAGCGAGACAGCTAGTGTCATCATCAAAGGCGAAACGATTTGGACTAGTCAGAAAGAAATGGCTAGACTTTTTGACGTCGGTGTTCCTGCAATTAGTAAACACCTAAAAAATATCTTTGAAGAGGGCGAATTAGAAGAAGATTCAGTTATTTCCAAAATGGAAACAACTGCTACCGATGGGAAGAATTACTTAATTACTTACTACAATCTTGACGCCATCATTTCAGTTGGTTATCGTGTCAATTCCCAAAAAGCTACGAGATTTAGACAGTGGGCTACTTCGGTACTTCGTGAGTACATGATAAAAGGGTTCGCCATGGATGACAACCGTCTGAAACAAGGCGAAAACTTGCTGGAAAAAGACTATTTCCGTGAGCTCTTGGAGCGCGTGCGTTCTATCCGAGCTAGTGAACGTCGTATATGGTTACAGATTACAGATATTTTTGCTGAAATCTCTATCGACTATGACCCACAAAGTACGTTAACTAAGCAATTCTATGCTGATGTACAGAATAAGTTTCATTATGCAATTACTGGCCAAACTGCTGCAGAAATTATCTACACGAAAGCAGACCACACAAAAGACAACATGGGACTTACAACATGGAAAAACTCCCCTAACGGTCGCATACTGCAAGCAGATACCCAAATAGCAAAGAATTACCTTTCAGAAACAGAAATCCGTTCCCTTGAAAGAGGAATATCTAGCTATTTTGATTACCTGGAAAGACAGATAGAACAGCGAAAAGCTCAGACAATGCAACAACTAGCCCAAAGTATTGACCGCTTTTTGACTTTCCAAGAATACGATATTTTAGAAGGTCATGGGAAAATCACTTCCAAGGTTGCGAAAGATAAAGCAAAAGCAGAATACCAACTATTCAACAAAACTCAAAAGATAAACTCAGACTTTGAAAAAACTTTAAAACAGCTAACTGACGATAAAAAACTTTAAATACAGGTCTGTTTACTATAAACAAGCCCATATTAGCCCGATATCCACCTTATTTCCTACTTTGGTATTATTTTACCGTCTGACTAATTAAAATCGAATGTGGGGCAATCTGTGAAGCCCTAGCATGATATAAACCACAATCTAAAACCTTTTTAATAATAGCTTGCCTGCTGATGTATTTTAGAAAGGTTTGTCATCATGAAGATAACTGAAGTTATAAAAAAAGACGGTAGTAAAGTCTATCGTGCTAATGTATATCTAGGAATTGATCAGGTAACAGGAAAGAAAGTTAAAACTAAGGTAACAGGGCGGACACAAAAGGAAGTTAAGCAGAAAGCTACTCAAGAAAAAATTGCTTTTCAGAAAGACGGTTGTACTAGACAAAAAGCTAGTACCATAAAAAACTATCAAGAACTAGCAACTCTCTGGTGGGAAAGTTATAAAAATACTGTTAAGCCAAACACTCAAGGCAATGTTAGAAAGCTACTTGATAATCATATATTGCCGATTTTCGGGGCTTACAAGCTCGACAAGCTCACCGCTCCACTTATCCAGTCAATTATCAACAAACTTGCTGACAAGGCTAATAGAGGGGAAAAAGGGGCTTTTCTACACTATGACATGATACACGCTTTGAACAAACGTATCTTACAGTATGGTGTAACTATGCAGGCGATACCGTCCAATCCTGCCCGTGATGTTGTTTTACCTCGTAACACTCAGAAAGCAAAGCGCCAAAAGGTAAAGCACTTTGACAATCAAGAATTAAAAAAGTTTCTTGTTTATCTCGATAATTTAGATAGTCATAGATATCGTTATTACTATGAGGCAACGCTCTATAAGTTCCTGCTGGCTACTGGTTGTCGCATCAATGAAGCTTTAGCACTTAGCTGGTCTGATATTGATTTAGACGATGCCATTGTACACATCACCAAAACACTAAATCGGGATTTAGAAATCAACAGCCCAAAATCTAAAGCTAGTTATCGGGATATAGATATAGATCAAGCGACTATTAGCATGCTAAGACAGTATAAACTACGCCAAACTAAAGAGGCCTGGAAGATAGGACAACGTGAAAGCGTGGTATTCTCTGATTTCATTCATGAATATCCTTGCAGTTCAAAACTTAAAAGAAGATTGCAAACACATTTTAAGCGTGCTGATGTTCCTAACATTGGCTTTCACGGATTCCGTCACACTCACGCTAGTTTATTGCTTAACTCTGGTATTCCTTACAAAGAACTTCAGCACCGTTTAGGTCATTCTACTTTATCCATGACCATGGACATCTATAGCCACCTCTCAAAAGAGAACGCAAAAAAAGCAGTCTCATTCTACGAAACTGCACTAAAAGCACTATAAGGGGAGCAAAAAGGGGAGCAAATTCAAAAACCAACGGTTCAAGACAAAGCAAGAAGCCAATAACAACGGTGTTTTTGTAAGATTTTGTTTGAAAAAAGCCGAATTTATAGTATAATAGTACGGTGTCAAAAATCACTTAAACACAGAATAGATTAGGAAAGGATCGGAGATATGAAACAAATCTTTCTCTCAACGACAACTGAATTTAAAGAGATCGATACGCTCCAGCCGGGCACTTGGATCAATCTCGTCAATCCTACCCAAAGCGAATCGATGGAAATTGCTTCTGCATTTGATATTGATATCGCGGACCTCCGTGCACCACTCGATGCGGAAGAAATGTCTCGTATCACGATCGAAGATGAATACACTCTGATCATCGTGGATGTCCCAATCACAGAGGAAAGAAATAACCGTACCTACTATGTGACTATTCCCTTGGGGATTATCATCACAGAAGAGGCTATCATTACCACTTGCTTGGAGCCTCTACCACTTCTTGATGTCTTTATCAATCGTAGGCTTCGAAATTTCTATACCTTCATGCGTTCGCGCTTCATCTTCCAAATCCTCTATCGCAATGCGGAGATTTACCTAACCGCCCTCCGTTCAATCGAACGTAAAAGTGAGCAGATTGAGAGTCAACTTCACAAATCTACTCGAAACGAAGAATTGATCGAACTCATGGAGTTGGAAAAGACCATCGTCTACTTCAAAGCTTCTCTGAAGACAAATGAGCGCGTGATTAAAAAATTGACCAGTGCGACTAGCAATATCAAGAAATACCTCGAAGATGAAGACTTACTGGAAGATACCTTGATTGAAACGCAACAGGCCATCGAGATGGCGGATATCTATGGAAACGTCCTTCACTCTATGACAGAGACCTTTGCCTCTATCATTTCAAACAACCAGAACAATATCATGAAAACCTTGGCCCTCGTGACCATCGTTATGTCTGTGCCGACCATGATTTTCTCAGCCTACGGAATGAACTTTAAGGATAATGAAATTCCTTTAAACGGAGAACCGCACGCTTTCTGGCTCATCGTCTTTATCGCCTTTGCTATGAGTGTTTCCCTCACTCTTTACCTCATCCATAAAAAATGGTTCTAAACAGGAGTTATTATGTCACAGATTGATTTACAAGAATTAACAAAGAAAAACCAGGAATTTATCCATATTGCAACCCAGCAATTTCTCAAGGACGGCAAAACAGATGCTGAAATCAAGGCTATCCTTGAAGAAGTCATTCCTCATATCCTTGAGGAGCAACCAAAAGGAGTGACAGCTCGTTCTATCTACGGAGCACCAACT
Source organism: Streptococcus pseudopneumoniae (assembly GCF_001068775.1). Lineage (GTDB taxonomy): Bacteria > Bacillota > Bacilli > Lactobacillales > Streptococcaceae > Streptococcus > Streptococcus pseudopneumoniae_N. The sequence continues at coordinate 9,214 of NZ_JWAJ01000123.1, read as the reverse complement.
CACTGGGCTCATAGTTTCAGCGAAAAAGAGCAATACGAAAAAGAACATCCAAAAGAAAACGACGATCCAAAATTGATGATGTTGGATTCAGCCCTTTTCATCACAGGTCTATTTGCAGTAGTTAGCGCCTTGATGAGCTTCTTCTCAAACCAACCTGTGGCCTACGGATTGGTAACACTTATCAGTGTAGGGGCCTTTGGTGGAGTTGCCTTTTACCTGCTCTACCACTTCATCTACCGCTACTACGGACCAGATACTGACCGTAGCCAACGCCCTCCATTCTGGAAATCACTTTTGGTCATGCTAGCAACCATGTTTGCCTGGGTCTTCATCCTCTTCTTGAGTAACTTCCTTCCACAAGCCATCAACATCAGCCTCCCACCACTTGTTTTATTGGTGATTGGAGGAGCTCTCCTTGCCCTACGTTTCTACCTCAAAAAACGTTTCAACATTAAGAGCGCAAGTGCAGGACCAGCTAGATATTAAGATAAACAAAAAAAGTAGTGTGTTTTGTAGACAGACTACTTTTATTATGGTTCCAAAGTATTTTTTGATTCTCCAAAGAAAAGTAGCTACATTTTCTAAAAACGTTCTAATGTAAAGGCTTCCCTTAGAATCCCAAGGTTTTACCCTTGAATCCAAGCTGTTTTTCTGTTATACTAATAAAGCAATAAGGAGAAATATATATGACTAAACAGAGAATTAATCAAATTGTCGGTTCAATTGGTGCCTTTATCGGGATTATTGTATTTATAGCCTACATCCCCCAAATTTTTGCCAATTTACAAGGGAACAAAGCTCAACCATTCCAACCTTTATCAGCAGCTGTTTCTTGCTTAATCTGGGTCATTTATGGATGGACAAAAGAGCCTAAGAAAGACTGGATTCTAATCATTCCAAACTCGGCCGGGGTTGTCCTTGGAGGACTAACCTTCCTTACTGCTCTATAAGAATGCAACTACTATAAAAAGCAACCACATCGAGCGGTTGCTTTTTTGTTTATTTTCTTGATCTAAAAGCCTTCTTCTGGCTCTAATTCTTGTTGTTTCCCCTCATCTTTTGTGATAAAATAGGCTCAATCTATTTCTAGGAGGATGAGATATGGTTTCTACTATTGGTATTGTTAGTTTATCTAGTGGCATTATCGGAGAAGATTTTGTCAAACACGAAGTGGACTTGGGTGTCCAACGTCTCAAGGATCTGGGACTCAATCCTATCTTTTTACCCCATTCGTTAAAAGGCTTAGACTTTATCAAAGACCACCCTGAAGCTCGTGCAGAGGATTTGATTCATGCATTTTCTGATGATAGCATCAACATGATCCTATGCGCCATCGGTGGAGACGATACCTATCGCTTACTACCTTATCTTTTTGAAAATAAGCAACTACAAAAGGTTATCAAACAAAAGATTTTTCTTGGATTCTCAGATACAACCATGAACCATCTCATGTTGCATAAACTAGGAATCAAGACTTTTTATGGTCAATCATTTTTAGCAGACATTTGTGAATTAGACAAGGAAATGTTAGCCTATAGCCTTCACTACTTTAAAGAATTGATTGAGACGGGAAGAATCTCGGAAATCCGCCCTAGTGACGTTTGGTATGAGGAAAGAACTGACTTCAGTCCCAAGGCTCTGGGAACACATCGTATCAGTCATGCAAATACTGGTTTTGAGTTGTTACAAGGAACTGCCCAGTTCGAGGGGGAAATCCTCGGCGGTTGCCTCGAATCCCTCTACGATATCTTTGACAACTCTCGATATGCAGATAGCACGGAGCTCTGCCAAAAATACAAACTTTTCCCTGACTTGTTAGACTGGGAAGGAAAAATCCTCTTGCTAGAAACAAGCGAAGAAAAGCCTGAGCCGGAATACTTCAAAAAGATGTTGCGGACTTTAAAGGACACTGGTATATTCGAGGTCATCAGTGGACTCTTGGTTGGAAAACCTATGGATGAAACTTTCTATAACGACTATAAAGAGGCACTATTGGATATCATTGACAACAATATCCCGATTGTCTATAATCTAAACGTTGGCCATGCTACACCAAGAGCAATTGTTCCCTTTGGAGTACACGCGTATGTAGACGCAACGGAGCAAGTCATTCGCTTTGACTATAACAAAGAAAGCTGAGATGAATTTCTCAGCTTTTTCTCATTATCATTACTGGCATTTTCATCACATACTACTGATAGCTAAAATGATAAGGGAGAGGCTATTGCCTAACATATGAACAAGGAGGGGATAGTAAATATTCTCCTTCTCTTTCACATAAATAATAGAAAATGTAAGGCCCCCACCTAGGTAACCGACTGCACCGACCCACTCTGACAAGCTTAAATTATGCATATGAGTCAGGGCAAAGACAAGGCCGACCAAAAAGACACTCAGCCAAGTTGCCAGACTTTTTCTCAGATATCTCAATAGAATTTGACGGAAAAATAATTCTTCCACCAAAGGTCCGATGATGCAGGCGAAAACTGCTATCAGTAATGGTTGCTCTTGAAAGGTGCTTTGAATATTCGACTGGTTTAGACCTTGTCCGACCAGCCCAAAAAACTGCCTCAACATCTCTGATACAAATTCAAAGACAACAGTCATCAGAATGAGAAAGATCCAGCCTTTTAAAACTCCAAAGAAGAATTTTCTTTTAGTCTTTCTAATCTCATTCCATTGTTGAATCAATCTATCTTTGAACAAGAAAGAGCCATATAGAGCTAATACGACATAGACTAGATAATTCGTAATGGCCGATGGCATCAAAGGAGCCAGCAATTTAACGCCATCAAACACAAAGAGAACTGTGTAAAGTATCGCAAAAATCAGAATTCCCTTATTTTTGTTAGCCATCATTTAAGACCCTTCCATTCGCAATCATTCTCGTGGTCATCAACCAACCCTGCAGCCTGTAGAAAGGACAAAACAGCGACTGGTCCAGTAAACTTAAAGCCTCGTTTTTTGAGATTTCTGGATAATTTCTCAGATAGAGCTGTTTTGGCAGGAGCTTGAGCATAGTCAGGAACATCATTGACGATGGTTTTCCCACCGACAAAAGACCAAAGATAAGCATCAAAAGTTCCGAATTCTGCCTGAACTTGTAGAAAAGCCTGAGCGTTGGCCCGCGTCGCAAAGAGCTTGGCACGATTGCGGATGATAGCTGGATTATCCATCAAAGCTTCCAATTCTTCATCAGTCATGTCCGCAACACCTTGAACTTGATAGTCATGAAAAGCTTGACGAAAAGCTTGGCGTTTATTGAGCACCGTTTCCCAAGACAGACCAGCCTGATAGGTCTCCATGCAGAGCAACTCAAAAAGAGCCTGGTCATCATGAAGGGGCTGGCCCCACTCTTCATCGTGGTAGGCTACATATAGAGGGTTGTTCATTTTAACCCAGCCACAACGTTTTGGCATAGAAATCTCCTATTTCACCAACATCTTGAGGGCAGACTTGATATAGTTCTCAGCTGTATCTGTCGTTCCTTCAAAGAATTTCTTGATTTTCTTAAGCTCAGTTGCCTTGTAGCCCAGTGCCAACATAGCTTCCATAGCTTCTTCCAATTCTTGGTTTTCAGCGCTGGTTTGTACTGGCACCTTAGCAGGAAGGGCATCTCCTGCAACTACTACCTTGCCTTCCAAGTCCAGCACCATCTGCTGGGCTGTTTTCTTACCGATTTTAGGGAATTTAGTCAAGTAGGTGATGTTCTTAGTCTCAATAGCTTGAACGAGGCCTGCATTGTCATCAGCTGCGATGATGGCAAGAGCGGAAACAGGACCAATGCCTGACACAGAGATCAAGCTGAGAAAGAGTTTCTTCTCATCTTCTGAACGAAAACCGTAAAGTAGATGAGCATCTTCGCGAACGACTTGATGCACATAGATTTGTGCTTCTTGATTGACTTGTCCTGAGTAGGCATAGGGGTTAGCTACGTGTAGGATATAGCCGATTCCGTTTGCTTCTAGAACGATGTATTTAGCAGTAATTTTGGTAATGATACCCTTTAGATATTCGTACATAGTTTTCCCTTCAATTTATACTTAATGAAAATCAAATCTAAACTAGGAAGCTAACCGTAGGCATAACTTGAGTTAGGGAAGGTAAGGCTGACGCAGTTTAGAGAGATTTTCGAAGAGTATTAGTATTTTCCTAGCTCTCTGAGGCTAGTATGATTTTCCTGAATGCGACGGAACATCTTTTCCATGTCTGACTTGGTAAAGTGCACCAAAACAGGACGTCCGTGTGGACAGTTATAGGGGTTGTCACATTGGGAGAGTTGGTAGAGGAGTTGTCTAGCTGAGTGGTCATCGATACGGTGATTAGCCTTGATAGACCTCTTGCAGGACATCATAATGGCTAGTTCAGCTCGGTATTTCTTGATTGAAACTTCCTTGGTCAAGAGGAGCATGTCGCACATCTCATAGATTCCAGACTCGATTTCCTCCTCTGCCATCCAAATGGGATGTTCGCGTAGGATAAATTGATTCTCCCCGTACTCTGCTAGAAAGACACCTACTTCCTCTAAAAGAGACATTCTTTCCTTGAGACGAAGGGCATCATCCGCAGGAAATTCAAAGATATAGGGCACTAAGAGTTGCTGCTGGCTCTGGTCAACATTGCCAATACTTTCACGGTACTCCTCATACTTAACCCGTTCCTGAGCCGCATGCTGGTCTATGATGTAAAGGCCATCTCGACCTTGTGCAAAGAGATAGGTCCCGTGCATTTGTCCGAAAAATTCCAACTCTGGGAAGCTAGATGATTCTTCTCGCTCTAGCTTGTCATAAGCCTTATCAAGACTAGCCATATCCAACTCTGGATGGTCCAGTTGATCGTAGCTGGCAGGCTTTCGCTCTGCAAAATGCAGTTTGGCTGGCTTGGTCAGCTGATCCAAGGTTTCCTTGGCGAACAGGTTCAAATCCTGTCTGTCTTCAGTCAAATTCACCTGATGGTCTGCCACCTCAGCTTGAGTCGGTCTTGCTAGCCCCGTTTTTTCATAGTAGAGGGTATTTTCTCTCAGTGGCAAAGTCGTTTGCTCTACTTTTTCACGATTGCGAACAGTAGATTTGGCCAGATTTTCCAAGGCATCTGGAATCAAGGTTTGTTCCTTGAGACTCTTTGCGATTGCTTCTGAAACCAGCGCCATCAGCTCTCTTTCCTTAGAAATTCGCACCTCTTGCTTGGTCGGGTGCACATTGACATCTGCCAGATATGGGTCAATATGGATATGAATGACAGCCAGAGGGAAACGCCCCACCATGAGCTTGCTGCCGTAACCATCTAAAATAGCACGATTAAGCAGAAAGTTCTTGATATAACGGCCATTGATAAAAAGACTGATGTAGTTGCGGTTGGCACGAGTTAACTCAGGTAAGGATACAAATCCTGAAATTTCGAAATCAAGGTCAGAATTCTCAATTTCAATCATCTTCTTGGCACTCGCCAAACCGTAAATCCCTGCGATTGCTTGGCGTAATTGACCTGTTCCCGCTGTTCGTGTCATTTCCTTACCATCACTAATCAAACTAAAAGAAATCTCAGGATGGGCCAAGCCCAGACGGTTGACAATATCAATGATATGAGACAACTCCGCTTGCTGACTCTTCATATACTTGAGGCGGGCAGGCGTGTTGAAAAAGAGGTCCTCCACACAAACCTTGGTTCCCACAGGACTAGTCGCTGGAATGACTTCTTCAACTTCTCCCCCACGAGCGACCAGCTTGGTTCCATGACTTGCACCATCCACCGCAGTCAACAGAGTTAAGACACTAACAGACGCTATAGAAGGCAGGGCTTCACCACGAAAACCAAGTGTTCGAATCCGAAAGAGGTCTGCTTGATTTTTTATCTTACTGGTCGCATGACGACGCAGGGCCAATTCCACCTCATCGTGGGCAATTCCATGACCATTATCTGTGATTTGAATCTTCTTGAGACCAGCTTCCTCAATCTCAATGATAATCTGACTAGAACCCGCGTCAATGGCGTTTTCTACCAGCTCCTTAACAACGCTAGCTGGACGCTCGATAACCTCTCCAGCAGCGATTTGGTTTGCCAACACCTCTGGCAATTCAATAATATGAGACATTTTTCAGCCCCTTTCTCAACTATTTTTATCTATTTCTCTGAAAATAAGCTAGTGCTATTATACCATATTTCACTCGTTTCCAAAAAAGTCCAAGCAGCAACTTTCTTCCCGATTTTACTAGGTTATTTACCAAGTTTGTGGTACAATAGGTAGAAACAATATTTTAAAAAGGAGAAAAGACACATGCACATTTTTGATGAGCTAAAAGAGCGTGGTTTGATTTTTCAAACGACTGATGAAGAAGCTTTGCGTAAAGCCCTAGAAGAAGGTCAAGTTTCTTATTATACTGGCTACGATCCAACTGCTGACAGCCTTCACCTAGGCCACCTTGTCGCTATCTTGACAAGTCGTCGTTTGCAGTTAGCAGGTCACAAACCTTATGCGCTCGTTGGCGGTGCTACTGGTCTCATCGGAGATCCGTCCTTCAAAGATGCTGAACGTAGTCTCCAAACAAAAGACACAGTAGATGGCTGGGTCAAGTCTATCCAAGGACAACTTTCTCGTTTTCTTGACTTTGAAAATGGTGAAAATAAAGCTATCATGGTCAACAACTACGACTGGTTTGGCAGCATCAGCTTCATTGACTTCCTCCGTGATATCGGAAAATACTTCACTGTCAACTACATGATGAGCAAGGAGTCTGTTAAAAAACGGATTGAAACAGGGATTTCTTACACAGAATTTGCCTACCAAATCATGCAAGGTTACGACTTCTTTGTCCTTAACCAAGAGCATAACGTAACGCTTCAAATCGGTGGTTCTGACCAGTGGGGAAATATGACAGCTGGTACTGAATTGCTTCGTCGTAAGGCTGATAAAACTGGTCACGTTATCACTGTTCCATTGATCACAGATGCAACTGGTAAGAAATTTGGTAAATCAGAAGGAAACGCAGTCTGGCTCAATCCTGAAAAGACTTCTCCATACGAAATGTACCAATTTTGGATGAACGTTATGGACGCAGACGCTGTTCGCTTCTTGAAGATCTTTACTTTCTTGTCACTTGATGAGATTGAAGACATCCGTAAACAGTTTGAAGCGGCTCCACACGAACGCTTGGCTCAAAAAATCCTCGCTCGTGAAGTCGTAACACTTGTTCACGGAGAAGAAGCCTACAAAGAAGCCCTCAACATCACTGAACAACTCTTTGCAGGAAACATCAAAAACCTTTCTGTCAAAGAGCTCAAACAAGGACTTCGTGGTGTACCAAACTACCAAGTTCAAGCAGATGAAAACCACAATATCGTGGAACTGCTCGTCTCATCTGGTGTAGTTAACTCAAAACGCCAAGCCCGTGAAGATGTTCAAAATGGAGCTATCTACATCAACGGCGACCGCATCCAAGACCTTGACTATGTCTTGAGTGACGCAGATAAGTTAGAGAACGAACTGACTGTTATCCGTCGTGGGAAGAAAAAATACTTTGTATTGACTTACTAAACTGTTCAACATTGATCTATAAATAAAGGAGTTAACCTCAAGAAAGGTAACTCCTTTTCTACCATTTGTCAAGTATATCAAGGTATTTGATGAAAAATAGTTTGATTTCCATAGTCAAACTAAGGAAATTGTCTTTTTCTGAACTAAAGTTTAGTGAAAAAAGTGTACACTAAACCAACACCTTATCTGGTGATTTTTTTTGATAAGGCGTTACAATAATATGGCATAAACAATTTTACCGATTTTGGGTAGAAGTATAATCGTAAAGTTTGTTATGCGTTATAAGGTAATACATTGTTCTAATGAGACGATGTATAGAGGCAATCGTGTGTGGTTTGGTTGAAGTCACTTGCGATTGTCTTTTCCGTTTCTCATAGAAGTCTGCGATATGACAAGGATTGGTGTGGCTAGCTGAAGCTATGTTATGAATGCACTTAAAGAGAATCTTTCTGGCATAGGGATTCCCACGTTTAGTGATATGTTCCTTGGCTAGAAAGTTTCCAGATTCATAGTGTCTGAGGTCAATTCCGATAAAAGCATTGATTTGATTGGCAGAGTGAAATCGACGAATGTCACCAAGTTCGCCAATAATACTTGTCGCTGTGGTTTCAGCTATTCCAGGAATAGAGAGAAGAATCTCATATTCTGGCAAAGATTGAGCCAATGCTACCATCTCCTCTAGAACACCTTGTCTGTGTTCAGAAAGCCTAAGTAACTCCCCTGCATAGTATTTGACCTCTTCTATCACTGGAGAGTTTTTTTTGACCGCACAATAAGACTGATTAGCTAGTTTTGTAAGCTTATCTACTAAGTAAGTCACACGTTTTTCAGAGATGCGTTTCGCCGTAGACTGACGGATGATAGCTGTTAATGTGGCGTCATCTAACTCCAGTACAAAACTATTACATGGAAAAGTCATGACCAAGTTCCAATATTGTTCCCCAGTTGGTGCCGACAATATGTTTTCCAATTCAGGAAAAGTGAACTGTAAAACCTTGTGCAGACGGTTTTTAGCGCAGACGATATCCTCAGTAAGATTCTGATAGAAACGGCTGAGATCGCGTAATTCTTGATAAAGCGCTTCTTGGACATAGCTTGGTTTACGATTGAGGATGAACTGAGAAGCAGCTAGTTTTTCAGCGTCAATCTTATCGGTTTTACGTACTCGTAAGCTATCTAGTTGTTTTTTGGATTCTAAGGGATTGAGCCGTGTATAAGCGTAACTATTATCCTCAAAGAAGGCCTGAAGACGACGAGAATAGACACCAGTCGCCTCGAAGACAATCTCTGGATCGTGAACAGTCTTCAAGTCCCCAAGTAGTCGATTAAATCCGATGGCATCATTGGGAATGGTATAGCCATGTACTTTTTCTCCATTGACCAAGATGGCCACTTCTGAACTTGCTTTACTCACGTCAATCCCAAAAACTACTCGCATGATATTACCTCTTTGTCTTGAATGATTCCTTGCTTTAGTGATGTCATTTTCAATACTCGACGTTTTTCGTCCCACATACTTTGATAACATTCTTCCTAAAACAGGTGTCTTGTCAGTTTTAGTTACGACGTCTAGCGCCAAAGGACTTATCGACTTAACAAGACACCACTACTTTAACATAACGAAAAAGTAGTGAGTACTTTCTCCCGTCGGAGATTTCCTCACTACTAATCTTAGTATGTTTT
>NZ_JWAJ01000122.1 GCF_001068775.1 Streptococcus pseudopneumoniae | reverse complement strand
GTTTACTTGATTCATAATTCATAGTTTTATTGTATCATATTTTGTTTCGCAGGAAGTCTATTATTTTCTATTAGAGAAAAATAAGATTGACTTTAAACTATTAAAACAATGAAAACTATATGAAAAACATTTAGTTTTTTCATTATTTTTCTTAAGGCACCTTAATATTTTTCTTAAGGCACCTTAATTATAACACAAAAAATGAAAACTATATGAAAAACATTTAGTTTTTTCATTATTTTTCTTAAGGCACCTTAATTATAAAAAATATGATAAAAACTTAAGAAAATTCAACAAAATTTTAGGGAAAGTCAGAATAAGTCTACTCATTAACGATAATGATAAATCTATTGATAAACTTTGACATTTAATAGTGAACTGTAACTATTATTTCTAACTCGATTTCTCTATAAAAGAGGAAAAACCAGCGTCTTTTGACGCTGGATAAAAGCTACTTAGATCATTTAACAAGAAACTAAATTGCTTCTGTAACGAAGCTACGGCTTTCAAGTACCTTAAGCATAGCATCCGCTGTATCTAGGGCTGTAAAGAGTGGTACACCATGTTCGATAGCTGAACGGCGGATTTGTTCACCATCTTCATCAGCAGTTCGCTTGGTACCAACTGTGTTGATGATAGCTTGGATTTTCCCTTTACGAACATAGCTTGGGATATCGTGTTCATCATCACCGATCTTACCAACGAGTTGAGCCTTCAAGCCATGATTTGCAAAGAAAGCTACTGTTCCCTGAGTTGCAAGGATTCCGTAGCCAATATTTTGGAAACGACGAGCCAAATCCAAAGCTTCTTCCTTGGCATCGTCAGCGATAGTAAAGACAACATTCCCAAAGGTTGGCAAGTGAAGGTATGAAGCTTCAAAAGCCTTGTAGAGCGCTTTTTCTAGAGTCGTATCAGAACCCATAACTTCCCCTGTTGACTTCATTTCAGGACCGAGCAAGCTGTCTACTTTCGCGAGTTTAGTGAAGGAGAAGACAGGCGCCTTGATATGAACACGACTGCTTTCTGGGTAAAGTCCATCTTGGTAACCAAGTTCTTCAAGACTTTGACCAAGAATCAACTTAGTTGCAACCTGAGCCATCGGGATATTGGTTACTTTTGATAGGAATGGAACTGTACGGCTGGCACGTGGATTGACTTCAATAACGTAGACTTTTTCATCTTTGATGACAAACTGAATGTTCATCATACCAAGACAGTTAAGGCCGATTGCAAGACGTTTAGTGTAATCTGCGATCGTTTCTTGAACCTTTTGAGACAAGGTTTGTGGAGGATAAACAGCCATGGAGTCACCTGAGTGGACACCAGCACGTTCGATATGTTCCATAATACCTGGGATGAGGACATTTCGTCCGTCTGAGATGGCATCAACTTCACATTCTTGTCCAACGATATAAGAGTCGACAAGAACTGGATGGTCTGGACTTGCTTTAACGGCTGTACGCATGTAAGAACGAAGGTCTTCTTCGTTTTCTACAATTTCCATGGCACGTCCACCCAAGACATAAGAAGGACGAACGAGGACTGGGAAACCAATCTTACGAGCTGCAAGCACTGCTTCTTCTTCGTTTGTTGCAGTCTGTCCAGGAGGTTGTGGAATATCCAAGTCTTTGAGGGCTTGCTCAAAGAGGTCACGGTCTTCGGCACGGTCTAGGTCAGCAACCTGCGTACCAAGGATAGTTACACCAGCTTTTGCCAATGGTTCAGCAAGGTTGATAGCTGTTTGTCCACCAAATTGAACGATAACACCTTTTGGTTGCTCTAAGTCGATAACATTCATGACATCTTCAAATGTCAATGGCTCAAAGTAAAGTTTATCCGATACAGAGAAGTCGGTTGAAACGGTCTCTGGGTTTGAGTTCATGATGATGGCTTCGTAGCCAGCAGCTTGAATCGCCTTAACTGAGTGAACAGTCGCATAGTCAAACTCAACCCCTTGACCGATACGGATTGGACCTGAACCTAGGACCAGTACAGATTCCTTTTCAGACTTGATAGATTCATTTTCCCAACCATAGGTTGAATAGAAGTAAGGAGTTTCTGATTCAAATTCTGCCGCACAAGTATCAACCATCTTGTAAACTGGGACAATCTTGTTTTCCAAACGTAGTTGGCGAACTTGGTCAGCTGTAGTATTCCAGAGTTCAGCGATTTTACGATCTGAGAAACCATTGAGTTTTGCTGTTTTTAGGACTGCTAGATCTTGTGGATGTGAACCCAATTCTTGCTCAATTTCAAAGATATGCAATAGTTTATCCAGATAAAAGATATCGATTTTTGTCAGCTCAGCAATTTCTTCTGGTGTGTAACCACGGCGAATGGCCTCTGATACGTAGAATAGACGGTCATCTTGAGCTTTGACAACTTTTTCAATCAAGGCATCATCTGAAACATCTGCAAGTTCAGGCATTTCATTGTGGTGGACACCAATTTCAAGTGAACGACAAGCTTTAAGAAGTGACTCTTCGATGTTACGACCGATGGCCATAACTTCTCCAGTCGCCTTCATCTGAGTACCAAGACGGCGCTCACCCTTTTCAAACTTATCAAATGGAAAACGTGGAATCTTGGCAACAACGTAGTCAAGGGCTGGTTCAAACATGGCATAAGTTGAACCTGTAACAGGGTTAATAACCTCATCCAAGGTCAATCCTACGGCAATCTTAGCAGCCAATTTAGCGATTGGATAACCTGTCGCCTTAGAAGCCAGAGCTGATGAACGAGATACACGAGGGTTTACTTCGATGACATAATATTTAAAGCTATGTGGATCGAGAGCCAACTGAACGTTACACCCACCTTCAATCTTGAGAGCGCGGATAATGCTCAAACTTGCATCACGAAGCATTTGGTTTTCATAATCTGACATAGTTTGCGCTGGGGCAAATACAATGGAATCCCCTGTATGAATCCCAACGGGGTCAAAGTTTTCCATGTTACAAACAACGAGGGCATTGTCAGCTGAATCGCGCATGACTTCGTACTCGATTTCCTTGAAACCTGCAATAGAACGTTCAATCAAACACTGGGTTACAGGTGACAACTTCAAACCATTTTCAGCAATTTCACGCAATTCTTCCTCGTTGGCACACATACCACCACCTGTACCACCAAGTGTGAAGGCTGGACGGACGATCACTGGGTAACCAATTGTTGCTGCGAAGGCTACGGCTTCTTCCACTGTGTTAACAATTTCTGATTCAGGAATTGGTTGGTTCAGCTCTTCCATCAATTGTTTAAAAAGATCGCGGTCCTCAGCTTGGTCGATGGCAGACAATTTAGTCCCGAGAAGTTCAACTCCCAATTCATCAAGAATACCATTTTTAGACAATTCCATGGCCATGTTAAGCCCTGTTTGCCCACCAAGTGTTGGAAGCAAGGCATCTGGACGTTCCTTACGGAGAATACGAGTTACAAACTCAAGTGTGATTGGCTCAATGTAAACCTTGTCTGCAATTTCCTTATCAGTCATGATAGTTGCAGGGTTTGAGTTCACCAAGACAACCTCATAACCTTCCTCTTTCAAAGACAAGCAAGCCTGAGTCCCAGCATAGTCAAACTCAGCAGCCTGACCAATAATAATCGGACCAGAACCAATCACCATAATTTTTTGAATATCAGTACGTTTAGGCATTTATAAGATATTAAGGGCGTCAAGCGGACAAAGCTAAAATAGGAGTTATGACGAAGAACTGTCAGTTCTAGGAATAACTATCTTTTTAGCAACGTCCGTAGCCCGTATTCAGTTCAGCAAATACGGCTCACCCTTCTCCTTTCTATTCGGCAACTCTCAGGTTGCCATTAAATAAATTCTCCGACGATTTTTTAGCGAAACGATTTTTTTCGATAAAAAATCTAGTGCAGGAAGTTTTTAGTTCGCCTAATAGCGACTAAAAGAAACGACCCGCCTTTCTATTCGTCGCCTCACAGGGCGACATTAAATAAATTCTCCGACGATTTTTTAGCGAAACGATTTTTTTCGGTAAAAAATCTAGTGCAGGGAGTTTTTAGTTCGCCTGATAGCGACTAAAAGAAACGACCTGCCTTTCTATTCGGCAACTCTCAGGTTGCCATTAAATAAGGTACAAAGGACGAATAGAAAGCGATGGAATGTTAAGAAACCAAGGAAGGATTGACAATCCGAGTTGGGTTCTCTAAATTCCGAGCTTTCCGTCCGTGTTCAGTTACATAAATTCTCCGACGATTTCACACTCGTTTTTAGTTTGCTTGTTTAAAAGCTTCCATCATCTCGATGAACTCGTCAAATAGATAACTTGCATCGTGCGGACCTGGTGCAGCATCTGGGTGGAATTGCACAGAGAAACCTGGTTGGTATCTGTGACGTACACCTTCAACTGACTTGTCATTGATTTCTTCATGAGTAATCATCAAATGCTCTGGAAAATCTTCACGACTCACTGCATATCCATGGTTTTGACTAGTAAAGTCCACGCGCCCTGTTGCAATTTCGCGTACAGCGTGGTTAAATCCACGGTGACCAAATTTCATCTTATAGGTTTTGGCACCATTTGCCATCGCAAAGAGCTGGTGCCCCATACAAATACCAAAGATTGGAATTTTCCCGAGAATACCACGAATCATATCGAGTGCTTCTGGTACATCTGCTGGATTTCCCGGTCCATTTGACAACATAACTCCGTCTGGATTTAAGTGAAGGATTTCCTCTGCTGTTGTAGTATAAGGAACGACCGTTACATTACAATCTCTCTTAGACAACTCTCTTAAGATTGAATGCTTGAGACCAAAGTCTACAAGTACCACACTTAAACCTACTCCTGGAGCTGGGTAAGCAGTTTTTGTAGAAACCTGTTTGATATTATCAATTGGTAGAACAGTTGCTTGAAGCTGATCTGTGATGTGATCGATACTATCTCCAACATGTGTCAGAGTCGCTCTCATAGTTCCATGTTTGCGAATGATTTTTGTCAAAGCACGTGTATCAATACCTGAAATACCAGGGATTTTCTTAGACTTCAAAAATTCATCCAGTGTCATCTGGTTTCGCCAGTTGCTGGCTCTACGAGCTTCTTCAAATACTACTACACCTTTACAGGTTGGACTGATAGACTCGTAGTCATCACGGTTAATCCCATAATTTCCAACCAAGGGATAAGTAAAGGTTAGAATTTGCCCATTATAAGACTGATCCGTAATGGATTCTTGATAACCGGTCATCCCGGTATTAAAGACAATTTCACCAGTTACATCGATGTCAGCCCCAAAGGCTTTTCCTTCAAAAATTGTTCCATCTTCTAAAACTAGAAGTCGTTTAGTCATAAATTCACCTCTCGTGGATGCTCTCAGGCATCTTTTAACGTTTTGTGTCTTATTTTGCGTTTCTGTAAGTCAATACAGATTCTAAAATTGCCATTCTGACAAAGACACCATTGGTCATTTGTTGAACAATACGTGATTTTGGTGCTTCGACCAAGTGATCAGCAATTTCAACATCGCGATTTACAGGAGCAGGATGCATCAGAATAGCTTTATCTTTCAAGCGATCGTAACGTTCCTGAGTCAAACCATGCTGGGCATGATAGCCCTCTTTTGAAAAGACTGTTCCACTTTCATGACGCTCATGTTGAACACGGAGAAACATCATCACATCAACTTGGTCAATGATTTCATCAATGCTTACAAACTGTCCATAGTCTGCAAACTCTTGACTTCTCCATTCCTCAGGTCCAGCAAAGTAGAGTTCTGCTCCTAAGCGTTTTAAGATTTGCATATTGGATTTAGCCACACGCGAATGGTCAAGGTCACCAGCAATGGCTACCTTGAGTCCTTCGAAGTGTCCAAATTCTTCATAAATCGTCATTAAATCAAGCAAGCTCTGGCTAGGATGTTGCCCAGAACCGTCGCCACCATTGATAATCGAAGTCGTAATCGTCGGACTATCGATCAACTCTCTGTAGTAATCTACCTCTGGGTGTCGGATGACACAGGCATCTACTCCCAAGGCTGACAAGGTCAAAATTGTATCGTAGAGTGTTTCACCCTTGTTGACTGAACTTGTTTTTACATCGAAGTCCAGTAGGTGAAGGCCCAGTTTAATCTCTGCTACTTCAAAAGATTTGTGGGTACGAGTCGAACTCTCAAAGAAGAGATTAGAGACGATGTGTTGGTCTTCATAAGAAGCCTTTGCTCCATTTTTAAATTCGATCCCTCGTTTAATCAATTTCATGACTTGTTCTACAGTAAGGTCTTCCATTGAGACTACATGTTGAATGGCTTGTTGATTTTCTGACATGGCTAACTCCTTTGGCTATCTAAGCTTCTTCGGTAATAAGAACACGATCTTGTCCATCTAGTTCAGTCATCTCTACGATGATTTCTTCTGAACGACTGGTTGGGATATTTTTCCCTACATAGTCTGGACGAATCGGTAATTCTCTATGCCCGCGGTCAACTAGAACAGCTAAACTCACACGAGAAGGACGACCATGGCTTACGATGTTATCAATAGCTGCTCGGATGGTCCGACCTGTGTAAAGCACATCGTCCACCAAGATGACCTCACGTTCTGTCACATCAACAGAGATTATAGAAGTATCTTCACCGCTTTTGACATCGTCACGGAATGGTTTGGTATCTAACTCAACGACTGGCACTGAGATAGATTCCAACTGTTCCAATCGCTCTTGGATACGGTGGGCAATGAAGACACCGCGTGTTTTTATCCCAGCCAGTACAATCTTGTTCAAATCTTTATTTCGCTCGATAATCTCATAGGTAATTCGAGTAATCGCTCGCTTGACGGTCAATTCGTCTACAACTTCTTTTGTCTTCATGACAAACCTCCAAAAAGAAAAGTCTCCTTAAACAAGGAGACTTCAGAATATATAGTTAAGCCAGCCCTACCAAAACAGCAGAGACTCCACCCTTCTACTTGATTCAGCTCCTTGCCTGCCTCACGGGACAGGATTAAAGGAATATTTGATTGGTACTACTATAACACAAACCAGGAATCGATGCAAGAAAAAACACAAGAAATCAATTTTATAACGAACTAAAATCGTACAACTGTGGATAGTGATCGCATTCTGGATTTTTCGGATGACAGATAGCACGACCAAAGTAAATCATAGCCTGATGGGCTGCAAGCCATTCTTCTGGTGGCAAAACATCCATGACACGTTTTTCGACCTCAAGGGGTGTAGCTGATTTTTTAACAATATCGTGGTGTTTACAGATTCGCTCTACGTGAGTATCTACTGCAAAAGCTGGAATACCGAATCCCACGCTCAAAACTACGTTGGCTGTTTTACGACCAACTCCTGCTAAACTCTCTAATTCTTCTCTAGTCTGAGGGACTTGACCGTCAAAATCATCCAGGAGTTGTTGGGCACATTTTTTGAGGAATTTAGCCTTATTGCGATAAAGGCCTAGGCGAGAAATATACGAGGCAATCTCACTCTCACTGGCTTCTGCCATGGTTTGTGGGGTTGGAAAAGCTGCAAAAAGTCCTGGTGTAGCCTTGTTGACTGCCGCATCTGTCGTCTGAGCTGACAGCATAACAGCAACCAGAAGTTCAAAATGATTACGAAAATCTAGACTTGGTTTTGCATCTGGAAAAAGAGCGATGATTTCCTCAATGACATGACGGGCACGTTTCTTGGATAAAACCATCTATTCGTCTCCGTCAAACAGTCCTTGCAAACCTGCAAAAGGACTATTTTCTTCTTTCTTGACTGCCTGTTGGGCTTGATACTCTTCCTCAGACATGATTTGCCAGTCATTTCCAGAAACAAATCCCTGACCAGCTTCTTCCTCAGCTGTTAGGACTTTGATAGGAATATTGAGCAAGATATTATCTGAGACACTTTCAGCCAGGTCGATTTCCCCATTTTCGATAGGCAAGACCAAGTCATCATCTAGAACTTCTTGGTCCAGTTGATTGGTTGCACCTTCCATAAAGACTTCTGTCACTGGATAAGACTCTTTCAATTCTACCGGCTCCATGCTACGGCTAGAGGCTAAGACGATTGTATATGACAACTGATAATCTAGGAAAAACATAAGGTCTTCGTACTGAACTTTCCCAATAGCGACAATATCTTTTACATCTAAAATTTCTTGATTACGGGCACGCAAGTCAGCTGCTAAGTCTAAAGTCTGCTCAAAGTGCAAACCTTCAGGCTGCTTACGAATTTCTTGAATATTTAATTTCATACTTCCTCCATAAAGATTTACTATCTTGATTATACCATGAAAAAAGTTCAAACAAGGTATCTAAACATTTTAAATATTTTTCACTATTTTTTGATATATTTACTATGACATTTTTTGTTTTTGGTGCTATACTATAGACATCAATACATGAGCAAAGGAGGACGCTCATATGGAAGATAAAGAACTAATCTTAGAAGCTTATCAACTCATTTCCGAGTTAAACAAAGCTTACCAAACTTGCAAACAAGGATTGCCTGATGATATACGCTTGCAGCAAAATATTGACGAGTTACTCAAACAACTTAAAAAGACAGAGAAACTCGATAACTCTATCTTAGTTGATCTGGAGAAATTTTACCAACATACCAGTCTCTTGATTGGACTTGGCACCCTTAAACTGAATGATCAAGCTCGCACAGCTTGGCGAAACTATGACAAATTCCACTACGATCACGTCAAACACGTTTTGACTCTCTATGGACCTGTTTTTGGTTTCTAGAAAGATTTGAATTTCTCATTTCTTTTGACAAAGTGTTCCAAAAGGTATAAAATAAACATAGTAATTTTCGGAGGTAAGGGAGACATGAACAACTAAGTCTATCAAATAAAGAACCTTTATTTAGTAGATCTTGTTTCTGTCTCTTTTTGTGTGCTCTTTTTTCTGCTGCTTTTTCAGCCCTTTTAAAAGAGGATTTTTTGACATAGACGATTGGCTCTACTAGGTAAAGTAGAGCTTTTGTTATGTATTATCCAAATTTAGAAAGGGAAACATGATGATAAAAATCAACCAGCTAACCATCACTCAAAACAAAGATTTACGAGACCTTATTTCCGATTTAAATATTACTATCCAAGACGGAGAAAAGGTCGCTATTATCGGCGAAGAAGGAAATGGAAAATCAACCTTACTTAAAACTTTAATGGGCGAAAGATTAGCTGATTTCTCAATCAGTGGAGAAATCCAGTCTGACCTTCAGTCCTTGGCCTACATTCCCCAACATCTCCCTGAAGAATTGAAGAAAAAATCTCTACAGGACTACTTCTTTTTAGAGTCTGCTGATTTGGACTTCAGCATTCTCTACCGTTTAGCTGAGGAATTGCACTTTGATAGCAGTCGTTTTGCTAGTGACCAAGAGATTGGTAGCCTCTCGGGAGGTGAAGCTTTGAAAATTCAGCTTATCCATGAATTAGCCAAACCCTTTGAGATTCTATTTTTAGATGAACCTTCAAATGACCTGGACATTGAGACAGTTGATTGGCTAAAAAGTAAGATTCAGAAGATGAAACAAACCGTTATTTTCATTTCTCATGATGAAGACTTCCTCTCTCAAACGGCAGACACCATTATCCACTTGCGACTGGTCAAGCATCGAAAGGAGGCTGAAACTCTAGTTGAACATTTAGACTATGATCGCTATAGTGAACAGAGAAAGGCTATTTTTGCCAGACAAAGCCAGCAAGCTGCTAACGACCAGAGGGCCTATAACAAAACAATGGAAAAACACCGCAGAGTCAAGCAAAATGTCGAAACTGCCTTGCGAAATACTAAAAATGATGTTGCTGGGCGCCTATTAGCCAAAAAGATGAAAAATGTTCTTTCTCAAGAAAAACGCTACGAAAAAGCAGCTCAGTCCATGACCCAGAAACCACTTGAAGAAGAAGAAATCCAACTCTTCTTTTCAGATATAGAGCCATTAGCAGCTTCTAAAGTCTTACTTCGACTGGAAAAGGAAAGTTTGTCCATTGGTGAGCGTGTTTTGGCTCAGGAGTTACAACTAACTGTTTGGGGTCAAGATAAAATCGGTATCATCGGACCAAATGGTGTTGGCAAATCGACTCTGTTAGGCAAGTTACATCAACTACTAAGCGCCAAAAGTGAGATTTCACTTGGATTTATGCCACAAAATTACCAAGAAACATTGCAATTGGATCTATCTCCAGTAGAATTTCTCAGCCGAACTGGACACAAAGAGGAAGTACAGAAAATCCAATCCTTCCTAGCCAGTCTCAATTTCAGTTATCCAGAAATGCACCACCAAATCCGCTCCTTATCCGGCGGTCAACAAGGCAAACTCCTTCTTTTGAATTTAGTTCTGCGGAAACCAAACTTTCTCCTTCTGGATGAACCCACACGAAACTTTTCTCCAACTTCTCAACCCGAAATCAGAAAACTCTTTGCCAATTATCCTGGTGGTCTGGTTACTGTTTCACATGATCGACGTTTCTTAAAAGAAGTCTGTAGGAGTATCTACCGTTTGACAGAGAATGGTTTGGAAATAGTTGATTTACAAGATTTATAACTGTAGAAAATAGTAAGAGGCTGGGCAAAAACTAAATTTCAGCAGAAAATCAAGTAAATCTTCCCACAATAAAACGCATAGTATCAAGGTTGTTCAATACCTGATACTGTATTGACCCCAAAAAGTTAGACAATTAATTTATCCAAAGGATTTAGTTCTGTATTGCACAGGACTGAGTCCTTTTCTACCATTTGTCAAGTATATCAAGGTATTTGATGAAAAATAGTTTGATTTCCATAGTCAAACTAAGGAAATTGTCTTTTTCTGAACTAAAGTTTAGTGAAAAAAGTGTACACTAAACCAACACCTTATCTGGTGATTTTTTTTGATAAGGCGTTACAATAATATGGCATAAACAATTTTACCGATTTTGGGTAGAAGTATAATCGTAAAGTTTGTTATGCGTTATAAGGTAATACATTGTTCTAATGAGACGATGTATAGAGGCAATCGTGTGTGGTTTGGTTGAAGTCACTTGCGATTGTCTTTTCCGTTTCTCATAGAAGTCTGCGATATGACAAGGATTGGTGTGGCTAGCTGAAGCTATGTTATGAATGCACTTAAAGAGAATCTTTCTGGCATAGGGATTCCCACGTTTAGTGATATGTTCCTTGGCTAGAAAGTTTCCAGATTCATAGTGTCTGAGGTCAATTCCGATAAAAGCATTGATTTGATTGGCAGAGTGAAATCGACGAATGTCACCAAGTTCGCCAATAATACTTGTCGCTGTGGTTTCAGCTATTCCAGGAATAGAGAGAAGAATCTCATATTCTGGCAAAGATTGAGCCAATGCTACCATCTCCTCTAGAACACCTTGTCTGTGTTCAGAAAGCCTAAGTAACTCCCCTGCATAGTATTTGACCTCTTCTATCACTGGAGAGTTTTTTTTGACCGCACAATAAGACTGATTAGCTAGTTTTGTAAGCTTATCTACTAAGTAAGTCACACGTTTTTCAGAGATGCGTTTCGCCGTAGACTGACGGATGATAGCTGTTAATGTGGCGTCATCTAACTCCAGTACAAAACTATTACATGGAAAAGTCATGACCAAGTTCCAATATTGTTCCCCAGTTGGTGCCGACAATATGTTTTCCAATTCAGGAAAAGTGAACTGTAAAACCTTGTGCAGACGGTTTTTAGCGCAGACGATATCCTCAGTAAGATTCTGATAGAAACGGCTGAGATCGCGTAATTCTTGATAAAGCGCTTCTTGGACATAGCTTGGTTTACGATTGAGGATGAACTGAGAAGCAGCTAGTTTTTCAGCGTCAATCTTATCGGTTTTACGTACTCGTAAGCTATCTAGTTGTTTTTTGGATTCTAAGGGATTGAGCCGTGTATAAGCGTAACTATTATCCTCAAAGAAGGCCTGAAGACGACGAGAATAGACACCAGTCGCCTCGAAGACAATCTCTGGATCGTGAACAGTCTTCAAGTCCCCAAGTAGTCGATTAAATCCGATGGCATCATTGGGAATGGTATAGCCATGTACTTTTTCTCCATTGACCAAGATGGCCACTTCTGAACTTGCTTTACTCACGTCAATCCCAAAAACTACTCGCATGATATTACCTCTTTGTCTTGAATGATTCCTTGCTTTAGTGATGTCATTTTCAATACTCGACGTTTTTCGTCCCACATACTTTGATAACATTCTTCCTAAAACAGGTGTCTTGTCAGTTTTAGTTACGACGTCTAGCGCCAAAGGACTTATCGACTTAACAAGACACCACTACTTTAACATAACGAAAAAGTAGTGAGTACTTTCTCCCGTCGGAGATTTCCTCACTACTAATCTTAGTATGTTTT
>NZ_JWAJ01000121.1 GCF_001068775.1 Streptococcus pseudopneumoniae | reverse complement strand
TTCTGTTATACTACCTGTTCGCTCACAATAGGAGAGAACTTTTTTACGAAAATCTATTGAATATGCCATAAGAAGATTATACCACATTATGTACTGTTTTAGGTTCATTTTACTATAGATAGAAAAGAAGGAAAAGAAATCAGTATTAAAAAAATATAGAGAGTAGTGTAGAAAAGTTTAAATCTATCCTAGTTTATAACGGTTATTATCGGGAAAGCTTTCATAGTTAATGACTTGTATTTCCTGATTTAAAATATGTATTTCAAAAATGTAAAGGAGGATTACGATGGTTAATGAACTTCAACGAATCATAAGTGCCTTTATTCAAATTCTATTTATTATTTTACTACCTTCTATCTGGTGGTTTCTGGCTGTGAGGGGGAAAGTTCCATTTATGGAATGGATTGGTTTAAAATCTATTAAAAGGGTTAAAGATTCTTATCTGATCGCATGGATAATTGGTGGATTTCTCTTATTTACCATTTTTTATATGTTTATCTTTCCTCTAACACGTAGTATAGAAACGGCTACTTCGGCTTTTTCTGGTATGGACTATAGGGCTTTACCAAGTATTCTAATTTACAGTATTTTGCAAACATCTTTGCCAGAGGAACTGCTATTTAGAGGATTTCTACTGAAACGAATGGCAAATCACATGCCGTTTGTCTTTGCAAATACGATACAGGCTATCGCTTTTGGATTGCTTCATGGAGTATTATTTGCTTCCGTAGTAAGTTTAGAAGTCACTTTTTTCATTATATTTTTTACTGGAGCAATAGCAGCTTATCTTGGTTTTGTTAATGAAAAGAAAGCTGGAGGCTCCATTTTAACAAGTTGGATCATACATGCACTAGCTAACATCCTGTCTGGTTTAGTTGCTGCATTTTCTCTGTTTTAATCTGGGGGATTTATAAATATAAAGTCAGTAGAAATACTGGCTTATTTTATTTCAAAAATTTTTCTTATTTCATAAACATTTCATATTTGGATATTATAATAGTCTTACAAATATGGAGGTGCTATATGAATCCCACTCAAAGAGCCTGGGCTTACGTCAGCAGAAAACGACTGAGAAGTCTCATATTATTCTTGATTCTATTTGTCTTATTGGCTGGAATATCGGCTTGTTTGACGCTCATGAAGTCCAACAAAACAGTAGAAAATAATCTCTATCGCTCACTGAATACGTCTTTTTCTATTAAAAGAATAGAAGCAGAACAGACCTTTCAACTGTCTCAACTAGATGACCTAAAAAAAATAAATGGTCTTGAAAATCCTTCCCCAGAGCTTGAGACAATAGCCAAGTTGACGGATAAAGAAGTCGTTACTGGAGAACAAAGTATTCAAAGGGATGATTTGACAGAGGCTGAAAAAAATCTCATCAGTTTGATAGCTTTAGAAGATTCCTCTAAGGATGTCTCCTTTACTAGCTCTGCCTTTACCCTTAAAGAAGGAAGGCATTTAGAAAAAGGAGATAGCAAAAAAATCTTAATCCATGAAGATTTAGCAAATAAAAACAATCTAAAAGTAGGAGATAAGATTAGCTTAAATCTTGGTCAAGTAGAAGGAAATAGTGGACAAAGGCTAGACTATGAAATCGTAGGTATTTTCTCAGGTAAGAAGCAAGAAAAATTCACTGGTCTTAGCTCAGATTTTAGTGAAAACACGGTCTATACAGACTACGAAAGTAGCCAAACTCTTCTTGGAAATAAGGAAGCTCAAGTTACTGCCGCTCGTTTCTATCTAGAAAATCCCAAAGATATGGATAGCATCATTCAAGAGGTTGAAAAGTTATCCCTTGAAAACCAAGGTTTCCAAGTTGAAAAGGAAAATAAGGCCTTTGAACAAATCAAGGATTCCGTTTCGACCTTCCAAACCTTCCTCCAAATTTTCCTCTATGGCATTATGATTGCTGGTGTAGGAGCTCTGGTCTTGGTCTTGTCCCTTTGGTTACGAGAGCGAGTTTACGAGGTTGGTATTTTATTGGCGCTAGGTAAGGGAAAAGGAGCAATCTATAGCCAATTCTGTCTAGAAGTCATTCTGGTTTCATTGGCAGCAATTCTACCAGCATTTCTTGCAGGAAATGCCATTACTTCCTATCTTTTAAAAACTGTACTAGCAAGTGGCGACCAAGCTGCCCTACAAGATACGCTAGCAAAAGCAACGAATCTTTCAACAAGTCTTTTATCATTTGGAGAATCTTATATCTTCCTACTTATCATTAGTTGCTTGTCAGTTGCACTTTGTTTCCTATTTTTATTTAGAAAATCACCTAAGGAAATTTTATCATCTATTAGTTAATAAAGGAGAAATCATGACTTTACTACAATTACAAGATCTGACTTATCGTTACAAGAACACTGCAGAAGCTGTATTATATAAAATCAATTACGATTTTGAACCAGGCAAGTTTTATAGTATTATCGGAGAATCAGGAGCTGGGAAGTCAACACTCTTATCTCTATTAGCAGGACTTGATAGCCCAGTCGAAGGTGCTATCCTATTCGAAGGCAAGGATATTCGTGAACAAGGTTATTCTTATCACCGAATGCACCATATTTCTTTGGTTTTCCAAAACTATAATTTGATTGATTATCTTTCTCCATTGGAAAATATCCGCTTGGTTAATAAAAAAGCTAGCAAAGATACCCTTCTTGAACTTGGTTTAGATGAAAGTCAGATCAAGCGGAATGTTCTCCAATTATCAGGTGGACAGCAACAACGGGTTGCCATTGCTCGTAGTCTTGTATCTGAGGCGCCAGTGATTTTAGCAGATGAACCAACAGGAAACCTAGATCCTAAGACTGCTGGGGATATCATCGATTTTCTCAAATCTCTCGCTGAGAAAACAGGCAAGTGTGTGATCGTTGTGACCCACAGCAAGGAAGTAGCACAGGCGTCAGATATTACACTTGAATTGAAGGATAAGAAACTGACTGAAACAAGAAAAAATAGTAACTAAAACTTTTAAACATATTAAAAACTGAAGTAAATCTAGAAAGGAATCTTATGTTACACAACGCATTTGCCTATGTCACAAGAAAATTTTTTAAGTCGCTTGTGATCTTTCTTATCATTCTCTTGATGGCTAGTTTGAGTTTGGTCGGCTTGTCTATCAAGGGTGCGACAGCCAAGGCTTCTCAAGAAACCTTTAAAAATATCACCAATAGTTTCTCCATGCAAATCAACCGTAGGGTCAACCAAGGAACTCCACGTGGTGCAGGGAATATCAAGGGTGAAGATATTAAAAAAATTACTGAAAATAAGGCCATCGAATCTTACATCAAACGGATTAATGCTATCGGTGATTTAACAGGCTACGAATTGATTGAGACACCTGAAACCAAGAAAAATCTAACGGCTGATCGAGCTCAACGTTTTGGAAGTAGCTTGATGATAACAGGTGTCAACGACTCTTCTAAGGAAGATAAGTTTGTATCAGGCTCTTATAAACTGGTTGAAGGTGAGCATTTAACCAATAACGACAAGTACCAGATTCTCATGCATAAAGATTTGGCAGAAAAGCATGGATGGAAGGTAGGAGACAGGGTCACACTCAACTCCAATATATACGATGCCGATAATGAAAAAGGAGCCAAGGAAACAGTAGAAGTAACGATTAAAGGACTCTTTGATGGACACAACAAATCTGCTGTAACCTACTCACAAGAACTCTATGAGAATACAGCTATCACAGATATTCACACAGCAGCCCAACTCTATGGTTATACAGAAGATACAGCTATTTATGGAGATGCTACCTTCTTTGTAGCTGGAGATAAGAACCTAGATAGTGTCATGCAAGAATTAGGGTCTATCAACGGTATCAACTGGAAGATGTATAGCTTGATTAAGAGTTCATCTAACTATCCTGCCCTTGAACAATCTATTTCAGGCATGTACAAGATGGCTAATCTTCTCTTCTGGGGTAGCTTGAGCTTCTCTGTTCTACTACTTGCTCTCTTACTTACACTATGGATTAACGCCCGTCGTAAAGAGGTTGGAATTCTCCTTTCAATTGGTCTAAAACAAGCAAGTATTCTAGGACAATTTATCACAGAAGCAGTTATGATTGCAATTCCAGCACTAATTTCAGCTTACTTCTTAGCTAACTATACTGCTCGTGCCATTGGAAATACAGTGCTTGCAAATGTCACATCAGATGTGGCTAAGCAAGCTAGTAAGGCAGCCCAAGCCTCTAATCTTGGTGGTGGTGCAGAAGTGGACGGCTTTAGCAAGACACTTTCAAGTCTGGATATTTCCATTCAATCTTCTGACTTTGCTATCGTTTTTGTACTTGGATTAGTTCTAGTGGTACTAGTTATGGCACTTGCTTCAAGTAATCTCCTCTTTAAACAACCAAAAGAACTCTTGTTGGATAGTGAATAAAAAACATGCTACCTATTCTCATTCAAATGAGATATAATATAGGTAGCATTTTTGATAGAAAAGGATTTATATGAAAATTCTAATTGTAGAAGATGAAGACATGATCCGCGAGGGAATTAGTGATTATTTGACGGATTGTGGCTATGAAACGATTCAGGCTGCAGATGGTCAAGAAGCTTTAGAGCAATTTTCGAACCATCAAGTTGCCTTGGTTCTCTTAGATATTCAAATGCCTAAACTCAATGGTTTAGAGGTTTTGTCAGAAATCCGTAAGTCTAGTCAAGTTCCAGTCCTCATGTTAACAGCCTTTCAGGACGAAGAATATAAGATGAGTGCCTTTGCTGCATTAGCAGATGGTTATTTGGAAAAGCCTTTTTCTCTATCTTTGTTAAAAGTACGAGTGGATGCCATCTTTAAACGTTATTATGATACTGGTCGTATTTTTACCTATAGAGACACCGAGGTAGACTTTGACAGCTATAGCGCCAAAGTGGCTGGTCAAGAGGTCGCAGTGAATGCAAAAGAACTGGAAATTTTAGACTATCTGGTTAAAAATGAAGGTCGAGCCTTAACACGGTCGCAGATTATCGATGCTGTATGGAAGATGACAGATGAGATCCCTTTTGACAGAGTGATCGATGTCTATATCAAGGAACTACGGAAAAAATTGGATTTAGATTGTATTCTTACCGTGCGCAATGTTGGTTATAAATTGGAGAGAAAATGAGACGTTCAGGTTTATTTAAAAAAATTTTTATCTATACCTTCTCGGTATTTTCTACCTTGGTCATTTGTTTGCATTTGGCCATCTATTTCCTCTTTCCTCCGACCTATCTCAGTCACCGTCAGGAGAGTATCGGACTGAAGGCTACAGAAATTGCCCAGTCCCTCCAAGGCAAAGATAGTCAAGCTATTCAGGAAGTCCTTGAACTTTATTCTAAAAGCAGTGATATTAAGGGAGCTGTTAAGGGAGAGATGACTCAGGATAAGTTGGAGGTCAATGATAATCTTCCCATTGATAAACAACGACAAACGGCCTCCTTGGTTATCGAGGAAAGAGAGGTTCAAACTAAGGATGGTCAGACGATGACCTTACAGTTTTTAGCTTCTATGGATTTGCAGAAAGAAGCAGAAAACATCAGTCTTCAATTTCTGCCTTATACTTTATTAGCGTCTTTCATCATTTCGCTCCTCATCGCCTTTATCTATGCTAGAACCATTGTTGCTCCTATTTTGGAAATCAAACGAGTGACTCGACGGATGATGGATTTGGATGCAGAAGTGAGGTTGCGCGTGGATTCTAAGGATGAAATTGGCGATCTTAAAGAACAAATCAACAGCCTTTATCAGCATCTCTTGACTGTGATTGCAGATTTGCATGAGAAAAACGAGGCCATTCTCCAGCTGGAAAAGATGAAGGTTGAGTTTTTACGAGGTGCTTCCCACGAACTGAAAACACCTCTAGCTAGTCTGAAGATTCTTCTGGAAAATATGCAAGCCAATATTGGACGCTATAAAGATCGTGACCATTACCTGGGAGTTTCTTTGGGTATCGTGGATGATTTGAGTCACCATGTCCAGCAAATCCTATCTCTTTCTTCAGTGCAAGAATTGCGAGATAGGAAAGAAGAAATCAACCTTCTTGAAATGACAGATTTTCTCTTAAAGGATTATGATTTATTAGCCAAAGAGAGAAAAATCACTGTAGAAAATCAACTGACTGACCAACAAACTTATCTAAATTCTTCAGTACTAAAGCTGATTCTTTCCAATCTTATCAGTAATGCTGTGAAACACTCTGTTCAAGGTGGTTATTTAAAAATTGGATCAAAAGATGATTGGGTCTTTATAGAGAACGCCTGTACACCTGAGGAACAAGATAAATTTGAACAATCCTTCACGTCCTCTAGTCGACAAAGCAAGGGAGCTGGTTTGGGACTCTTCGTCGTCAAAAGTTTATTGGAAAACGAAGAAATCTACTATCGTTTCGAAAGATATAACGACCACTTGGCATTTTACATGAATCTGCCTCAGAACAAGGATTAGACCAAGTGGGAAAAGGTTTACATATCTAAAAATAGAAGAAATTCAATCGAAACTACGGGAAAAACTAGCTTTTTTTGCTAAAAAGTGATAAAATGAACAATGTAAATGGGATGTCCCATAAAAATATACAGGAGGCCTGATAAAATGGCAATCGTTTCAGCAGAAAAATTTGTCCAAGCAGCTCGTGACAACGGTTATGCAGTTGGTGGATTTAACACAAACAACCTTGAGTGGACTCAAGCTATCTTGCGCGCAGCAGAAGCTAAACAAGCTCCAGTTTTGATCCAAACTTCAATGGGTGCTGCTAAATACATGGGTGGTTACAAAGTTGCTCGCAACTTGATCGCTAACCTTGTTGAATCAATGGGTATCACTGTACCAGTAGCTATCCACCTTGACCACGGTCACTACGAAGATGCACTTGAGTGTATTCAAGTTGGTTATACTTCAGTTATGTTTGACGGTTCACACCTTCCAGTTGAAGAAAACCTTGAAAAAGCTCGTAAAGTTGTAGAATTTGCTCACGCAAATGGTGTATCAGTAGAAGCTGAAGTTGGAACTATCGGTGGTGAAGAAGACGGAATCATCGGTGACGGTGAATTGGCTCCAATTGAAGACGCTAAAGCAATGGTTGCAACTGGTATCGACTTCTTGGCAGCTGGTATCGGTAACATCCACGGTCCTTACCCAGCAAACTGGAAAGGTCTTCACCTTGACCACTTGCAAAAATTGACTGAAGCTGTACCAGGATTCCCAATCGTATTGCACGGTGGATCAGGTATTCCTGATGAGCAAATCCAAGCAGCTATCAAACTTGGTGTTGCTAAAGTTAACGTTAACACTGAATGCCAAATCGCATTCGCTAACGCAACTCGTAAATTTGCTCGTGACTACGAAGCAAACGAAGCAGAATACGACAAGAAGAAACTCTTCGACCCACGTAAATTCTTGGCTGACGGTGTAAAAGCTATCCAAGCATCAGTTGAAGAACGTATCGACGTATTCGGTTCAGAAGGTAAAGCTTAATTAGGCTATAGATAGAAAATCTCGCTACGGCGGGATTTTTCTTGTATAATGAATCTAGGAAATGTCATACGGAGGCAATGAAAAGATGAAATTCAAAGAGAGAATATTTAGTGGTGTCATTGATCGGCCGGTGGGGTTTGAAGATTCTTTTGGGAATGTCTATCCGATTAACTATGGCTACATACCTGAACTGATGGGGGGAGATGGCGAAGAGCAAGATGTTTATATTGTTTCCCATGACCAGCAACAGCCTTTGGAAGTCTTTACTGGAAAGTTGGTTGCTATCATTCGACGTCGTGATGATATAGAAGACAAGTGGGTTTTAGCGCCCTTGGATGAGAAGGTTAATAAAGGTTTGATTGCAGAGCAGACCTATTTTATGGAGCAGTATTTTGATTCTTGGATTGAAATGGTGGAGGAGAATAATGATTCAAGTAAGGGAGGTTATAAATAAGGATGAAAAATCTTTTCTTACGGCAGAAATTCTAACTGATTTGCAAAGTTGTTTGGAATTCATGAAACCTCCGGAGCATATATTGATGATGCTTTAATTGCAGTTTTAGCTACACTAGATTCATTTGGAAAGCTTGTTGGCATTGGATTGCTAGCGATTATAGGTTTTTCGATGTTTAGGTGTGAGAATCTTACAGTACTTGTGAAAGGAAAGATAGCCATGATATTCGATCAGTCCTTGCAAGCCTACCTATATGAAGTAGATGATGTTCTTGTAGCTTGGGAAGAAAAACCAAATGGGAATTTTGAGGTGGAAGCTCAGTTGCTTGCATCCAATTACCATAAAAACAGGTCTCGTATTCTTGCCTTTATACTGCCTCATTTACAAGAATTTTACGGGTATTTCACAGATGAAGAAGCTACTGAAAAATTGGGTAAACCTATCATCGAGCCAGAGAGGCAAACAGTAACCTACTGTGATCAAACTTTTGATGATATTCATATCTTTTCTTTTAACTATCAGGGACAGGCATTTGAGAGTCTGGAGAATTTTGCCATTGATGGTTAAGGTCTGTTTTCAGTTTTAAAAAGAAGGAGAGAGACTGATGAGTACTGCTGATTTTGTCTTTATTGAGAGTAAAGACCCCATATTCCTAGATTTACAAGCTTTTTGTACTGCTTTGAGAGAAAAGTTCCCAGGTATTTTGATCAGAGAAAGGACGAATCCTGAAAAAGCTTACTCGCTTTCTTGGGATTATCAAAGTCCACAGCTTACCTTGGAAAGTTCACTGAGTAGCAAGAAAAATGTTTTTGTGATTGATTACTTTGATTCAACGAACAGGTTACAAGATTATGCCTCCTATATTATCTGGCTTCGGAAATGGTTTCCAGCTGAAGAGAAGGTTTTCTTTTGTGATGAAGGCTATGAGTATGTGTTTGAGCTTTCTAGTGTGTTATCCCAAAAGGAGTTGGAAAACTACTTACGAACAAGGTTTGATGAGTGAAGAAGAAGTTCAAAAACGAATAATGATATGGAAAAGTTGAAAAGGAAAATCAGATGCTTACTAAAGATGATATGTTAGTTGCTTTGCATGATGCAATTACTGAAGACCAAGAATTTGAGTTGGCAGACGAGATTGTAGATGCCATGGAGGCTTACCCTCAAACCTTTGATTTGGTTGACCCCGTCTTAGACTTTATTTCCAAGCATCCAGAAGTAGATTTTGGAGCTCCAGGTGAGTTGGTTCACTTTGTGGAGCGATTTTATCATCAAGGCTATGAGGAATTATTGATGGAGTCAGTTCTAAAAAGTCCAACTGTGCATAACATCTGGATGCTTCATCGATGCTATAATGACAATGATCCAAATCTAGTCCGGCAGATTCAGACTTTGGTTGGAGAACTGAAGAAGGATAAGACTCTTGATTCACAAGTAAGAAGCATGATTGAAGACTTAACTTGGTAGAGGGAGGTGATGCAGCATCACCTTTTTATCTTTTCTTAGGGATAAAAATTTTCGATATAAATTAACACTTGTTTTCCGTAGACATTTGCACTATAATAGGGTGTTATTAGGGCTTTCTTTCCTTATGTTGAAAAAGAAGGCTGCTTTTTTGGTGTTTTAAGGAAACTCTTAAACCAGAATTTTTGATTAAAAGTTTCATTTTAAGAGAGAAATCTCTAATTTCATAAATTTTAGGCAAACGCTTGCATTCCATTTCTTATTGGACTATAATAGGTTGGTATAAATCCTTCTGTAATAATATTGAGAAGGTGTAGAAAGTAAGGATTTAGAATATTTGTAGTCAAAAATACAATGTTGTTTCTTACTAAAGGGAGATAGATATGGCAATGATAGAAGTGGAACATCTTCAGAAAAATTTTGTGAAGACAGTCAAGGAACCGGGCTTGAAGGGAGCTTTGCGCTCCTTTATTCATCCTGAAAAGCAGACCTTTGAAGCAGTCAAGGATTTAACCTTTGAAGTTCCAAAAGGGCAGATTTTAGGATTTATCGGAGCAAATGGTGCTGGGAAGTCGACAACCATCAAAATGCTGACTGGGATTTTGAAACCGACAACTGGTTTTTGTCGTATTAACGGCAAGATTCCTCAGGATAATCGTCAAGATTATGTCAAGGATATTGGAGTCGTTTTCGGACAACGCACCCAGCTATGGTGGGATCTGGCCCTACAAGAGACTTATACTGTCTTAAAAGAAATTTACGATGTGCCAGACTCGCTCTTTCATAAGCGCATGGACTTTTTGAATGAAGTCTTGGATTTGAAGGAATTTATCAAGGATCCTGTGCGGACTCTTTCACTAGGTCAACGGATGCGGGCGGATATTGCGGCTTCCTTGCTTCACAATCCCAAAGTTCTCTTTTTAGATGAGCCGACTATTGGTTTAGATGTGTCGGTCAAGGATAACATTCGACGTGCTATTACCCAGATCAATCAAGAGGAAGAGACAACTATTCTCTTGACTACTCATGATTTGAGTGATATTGAGCAACTCTGTGATCGGATTTTTATGATTGACAAGGGGCAGGAGATTTTTGATGGAACGGTTAGCCAGCTCAAGGAAACATTTGGCAAGATGAAGACTCTTTCTTTTGAACTGGTACCAGGTCAAAGTCATCTCCTTTCTCACTATGAAGGTTTTTCGGATATGACCATTGATAGACAAGGAAACACTCTCAATATTGAATTCGATAGTTCCCGCTACCAATCAGCTGATATTATTAAACAAACCCTGTCTGATTTTGAAGTCCGTGATTTGAAGATGGTAGATACGGATATTGAGGATATTATCCGTCGCTTCTATCGAAAGGAGCTCTAAGATGGTCAAATTGTGGAGACGTTATAAACCCTTTATCAATGCAGGAGTTCAGGAGCTGATTAGCTATCGAGTCAACTTTCTACTTTATCGGATTGGTGATGTCATGGGGGCTTTTGTCGCTTTCTATCTCTGGAAGGCAGTCTTTGACTCCTCCCAGGAGCCTTTGATTCAGGGCTTCAGTATGGCAGATATCACCCTCTACATCATCATGAGTTTTGTGACCAATCTTTTGACCAGGTCTGATAGCTCCTTTATGATTGGGGAGGAGGTCAAGGATGGCTCTATTATCATGCGCTTGCTGAGACCAGTGCATTTTGCGGCCTCTTACCTTTTCACCGAACTTGGCTCCAAGTGGTTGATTTTTATCTCTGTTGGACTGCCATTTTTAAGTGTCATTGTTTTGATGAAAATCTTATCTGGGCAAGGTATTGTAGAAGTGCTGGGATTAACTGTCCTTTATCTCTTTAGCTTAACTCTGGCTTATCTGATTAACTTTTTCTTTAATATCTGCTTTGGATTTTCAGCCTTTGTATTTAAAAATTTATGGGGTTCCAATCTACTCAAGACTTCAATAGTGGCCTTTATGTCTGGCAGTTTGATTCCCTTGGCTTTCTTTCCAAAGGTTGTTTCAGATATTCTGTCCTTCTTGCCTTTTTCATCCTTGATTTACACTCCTGTCATGATTATCGTTGGGAAATACGATACCAGTCAGATTCTTCAAGCACTTTTGCTTCAGTTTTTCTGGCTTATAGTGATGGTGGGCTTGTCTCAGTTGATTTGGAAACGAGTCCAGTCATTTATCACCATTCAGGGAGGTTAGTATGAAAAAATATCAACGCATTCATCTGATTTTTATCAGACAATACATCAAGCAAATCATGGAATACAAGGTGGATTTTGTGGTTGGTGTCTTGGGAGTCTTTCTGACTCAAGGCCTGAACCTCTTGTTTCTCAATGTCATCTTTCAACATATCCCATCCTTAGAAGGATGGACCTTTCAAGAGATAGCCTTTATCTATGGTTTTTCCTTGATTCCCAAGGGATTGGACCATCTCTTTTTTGACAATCTCTGGGCTTTAGGTCAACGACTAGTTCGAAAAGGGGAGTTTGACAAGTATCTGACTCGTCCCATCAACCCTCTCTTCCATATCCTTGTTGAGACCTTTCAGATTGATGCCTTGGGCGAACTCTTGGTTGGTGGAATTCTCCTAGCGACAACGGTGACCAGCATTGCTTGGACTTTTCCAAAATTCCTAATTTTCCTAGTCTGTATTCCTTTTGCGACCTTGATTTATACTTCCTTGAAAATCGCAACAGCCAGCATCGCTTTTTGGACCAAGCAGTCAGGTGCCATGATTTACATTTTCTATATGTTTAATGATTTTGCCAAGTACCCGATTTCCATTTACAATTCATTTCTTCGATGGTTGATCAGCTTTATCGTTCCTTTCGCCTTTACGGCCTACTATCCTGCCAGCTATTTCTTGCAGGACAAGGATGTCTTCTTTAATATTGGTGGTTTGATTCTGATTTCCCTTGTTTTCTTTGTTATTTCCCTCAAACTCTGGGACAGGGGCTTGGATGCCTATGAAAGTGCGGGTTCGTAAGTGGTAAAGTAAGACTAAAATCAAGAAAGGAACTTATGATGTTTGTAATTAAAGAAGTCAAGTATGAGGATCAAAAAATGGCAGTTGTCGCTGAGATTTTAAAGGATTTGCCAGAATGGTTTGGAATACCAGAAAGCACGCAAGCTTACATCGAAGGAGCCAAGGACTTGCAAGTGTGGACCGCCTTTCAGGAGAGTGATTTGCTTGGCTTTGTGAGCTTGTCCTATTCCAGTGAAGATTGTGCAGAGATTGATTGTCTCGGTGTAAAAAAAGCTCATCAAGGTAGAGGGATTGGGAGTCAATTGCTTGCTACTTTAGAAAGTGAAGCTCGCAAAAACGTTGATTATTTACAAGTGAAAACAGTAGCAGAAGGCTCTAATAAAGATTATGATCGAACAAATGTCTTTTATCGCAGTCTTGGCTTTAAAAAATTAGAGATTTTTCCACAACTTTGGGGGCCTCAAAATCCTTGTCAGATTTTGATTAAAAAGATGGGTTAAGAATCCCTTGATATCCTTTCTTATAGTGCTATACTGTAAGTGTAATCGCCGATTTAGCTCAGTTGGTAGAGCAAGGCACTCGTAAAGCCTAGGTCATAGGTTAGATCCCTACAATCTTATAATGAATAAAAACAGTAAAAAGCGCAAAAAATCACCTCCTGTGCTATACTGTAATTGAAATTTTTTTAGTTTTGGCGTTAGAACTGTTTCCTCAGTCCTAGCGCCTTTTCTATTTGATAAGTCTGCTTGGTGGAGAAATGATTCTTATACTCAATGAAAATCAAAGAGCAAACTAGGAAGCGAGCCGCAGGCTGTACTTGAGTACGGCAAGACGAAGCTGACGTGGTTTGAAGAGATTTTTGAAGAGTATTAGAATGTGCTGCAATCAATCCCGATATGGTCAAAGCCTGTTTGATATAGCGATTCCCTTGCGTGATGTGTGATGATTTTTTAATGCCAGCACTTTCATAAGACTGTTGAGCGTAGTCAGCAGAGTAAGCTTCTTTAAAGCGCCCCTTTCCAACATATTGTAGGACTGTCCCACGCTTGATTTCAGTGTGGATAGTTTGAGGAGCTTTTCCAAGTAGAGAGGCAATTTCTCTATTT
>NZ_JWAJ01000120.1 GCF_001068775.1 Streptococcus pseudopneumoniae | reverse complement strand
TAATGAATATGCCATAAGAAGATTATACCACATTATGTACTGTTTTAGGTTCATTTTACTATAATGTTTTAAAATCTGTAGCGTACTATTCTAGATTCAATCCACTATACTATAGCTTTTTTCAACCACTACAGTTGACAAATAGCCTCATTTCCCATCAAAAAAACCGTAAGAATTTCTTCTTACGGTTTTTCTAGCAAATTCATAGAATTGAGATTCTCAGTTTTGCTTTATTTGAGTAATTTCTTACTCTTCTTCCTCACGTTTTTTAGCGAAGAGGAGTCCACCTGTCGCTGCTGCAAGAAGTGCTAAAGCAAGTGAAGCGCTAGATTGTTCTGTACCAGTATTTGGCAATTCTTTCGCTCCTGCTTTCTTAGCTGGTGCTTGAGCAGGTGAATCTTGGTTAGTAGCTGGATTAACTGCTACTGAACCATCTGATTTCTTGACTGTCTTATCTGCTGGAATAACAGATGTAGTACCATCTTCAAAGGTTACAACTACTGATCCGTCTTTGTTTACCTTGATATCTTTCGCAGTTGGGTTAGATTT
>NZ_JWAJ01000119.1 GCF_001068775.1 Streptococcus pseudopneumoniae | reverse complement strand
TTCGACTAATCAATATTTTAGATAAATTACATATAACTTTGGATGAATTTATTATTCTTCATGTTAATAATTCTACTAGTAGTGTTATGAATAACTTCAATATCTTTAAAGCTTTTTGTTAGATTTATAATTTCAACTATAGCCATCTCTACTCCTTAGTTTCCAGCAAAAAATTATGCTTAATTCTTATTGTTTTTGTAAGAAATCAGCGAACCCAATACTATTCCATTCAACAATCCTAAAGAAATACCATATTCAACTGGAAAATCTAAAAAAATAGCAAACACTATTCCAATCATCACCCCTAGTAAGGCTGCTGTTAAAATTACATATTCATTTTCTTTCTTCATTTTCTTTACACCTAATTTCCTTTTTGTATATAAGCTGTAGTACTCTCCACCAAGAGCCATTAAGTACTTATGATTTCCTGACTCAACAATCTTACAACCTTTCATTACAAAAATAATGTCCGCATCATTAATCGTTGACAATCTATGAGCTACAATTATTTGAGTACAGCCCTGACTTTTTATATACTTTGTTATTCTTTCCTCATTAATAGTGTCTAATGCACTAGTTGCTTCATCTAAAATTACAATACTAGGATTATTTATTAATGCACGTGCCAGTGCTATCCGTTGTCTTTGACCACCTGAAATATTTGAACCCAAATCTGAGATGATAGTGTTAAATTTCATCGGCATAGCCATGATTTCATCATAGATTTGAACTGCTTTACTAACTTCCTTTATCTTTTGTGAAGTAACTTCGTGCTTTAAAGTTATATTGTCAAGAATACTTCTGTTCAATAAAAATGAATCTTGTGGAACTACTCCTAAATTTTGACTTAATATTTTTTATCTATTTGATTAATATTTACACCATCAAATAAAACTTTTCCTGTATCAATCTTATATAATCCTGATGGTATTTTTGATAACGTACTTTTTCCTGACCTCGGTTGACCGACTAGTGCAATTCTCTGTCCTGACCCAATAGTCAAATTTAAATTTTCTATTACAGGAGCTGAGTTTTTGGAATAAGAGAAAGATAGGTCCTTAATATCTATTCTACTTCAAACGTTTCTAAACTATACTCCGGAAAATAATTTAACCAATAATTAACCATACTATCTTTCATCGTATCCTCCAACCAGTACTAAGTCTTTAGATGATATCTAAAGACTTAGGTGTACACCTAAACATTTTATCCACCGACAATAATAATATCCATTACCAACAATAAAATTAGGGAATTTTTTAAAATTTTCTTCATATTTAGACTTCCTTTCAGTTTTTATTTATTGTACAATAAATAAGAATCATTTACTTTTTTGTTGGGAAAATGGGAAAATTATGAAATCAAAACTTGGTATAACACTCAGAAAAATTAGAAAAGGAAAGAAAATAAGTTTATCTTCAATTGCTGATAGTAATTTATCTAAATCTCAAATCTCTAGATTTGAACGGGGAGAATCAGAAATCTCTTGTATTCGACTAATCAATATTTTAGATAAATTACATATAACTTTGGATGAATTTATTATTCTTCATG
>NZ_JWAJ01000118.1 GCF_001068775.1 Streptococcus pseudopneumoniae | reverse complement strand
CTCATCTTACCTTTCTTGAAGCTGTATTCATCCCAAGACATGTGAGTTGGAAGGAAAGATAAATCTGTCTTGAATTTGAATTCTTTCAATTTACGAATGACTGTCGAAGTAGAGACAGATAGACTTTCTGCGATAGCCGTCATAGGGACTTTCTCGATTAATTTTTGAGTGATTTTGTGGTTGACGATGGTCGCGATTTGGTGATTCTTTTTGACTAAGGAAGTCTCTGCAACAGCTATTTTCCCACAGACTTTACAACGGAAACGGCGTTTTCTCAATCGAATGAGAGTCTTGTATCCTGCACATTCGAGGTAGGGAATTTTAGATTCTTTCTGGAAGTCATATTTAGTCATTTGCCCTAGGCAGCGAGGGCACACAGGT
>NZ_JWAJ01000117.1 GCF_001068775.1 Streptococcus pseudopneumoniae | reverse complement strand
TAGTTTTAAAGTTTTCAAAGTTCCGGAAGCCAAAAGCATTGCGCTTGATGACCTTAATGAGGTTATTAGTAGCCTCTAGTTTTGCGTTTGAGTAGGGCAGTTCCAGTGAGTTCATGATTTTGTCCTTGTATTTCAAAAAGGTCTTGAAAACAGTTTGAAAAATAGGATTTACACAAGAACTCGTTTCTTCAATCAGTTCAAAGAAATGGTCTGTTTGTTTCTCTTGGAAATGAAACAGTAATAGTTGATAGAGGTCATAGTGCTCTCTAAGTTCTTGAGAGTATGCAAGAAGGTTTTCGAGAATCTCTTTATTGGTCAGGTGTGAGCGAAAAGTCGGGCGATAAAATCGTTTATCGCTGAGTTTACGGCTATCCTGTTGAATGAGTTTCCAGTAACGTTTCAATGCCTTATATTCGTGCGATTTTCTATCAAAACGATTCATGATTTGGATGCGAAGACGGTTCATAGCACGACTGAGATGTTGGACAATGTGAAAGCGGTCGAGAACGATTTTAGCGTTAGGAAAAATTTTTCTGGCTATATCGTAGTAGGGGTTAAACATATCCATGGTAATGACTTTCACGCGACTTCTCACCTTTCTAGAATAA
>NZ_JWAJ01000116.1 GCF_001068775.1 Streptococcus pseudopneumoniae | reverse complement strand
AACAATTACAGAAAGAGTAGGAGAACCAGTAGTAGTAAATCCAACAGCAACAATTGTCAAAGTTGCAGCGAAGGACAAAGT
This sequence comes from Streptococcus pseudopneumoniae, assembly GCF_001068775.1. GTDB lineage: Bacteria > Bacillota > Bacilli > Lactobacillales > Streptococcaceae > Streptococcus > Streptococcus pseudopneumoniae_N. Next base: position 758 of record NZ_JWAJ01000116.1, on the reverse strand, counting down.
AGTAGAAACACCAATTGAACCAGAAGTTGAGTATGTTAGAGATGTTGAAAAAGACTTCGGTACACCAGCTCAGCGTACTGAGGGTAAAAAAGGTAAAACGGTTACTACAACCACTTACGATGTAGATTCAAAGGACGGTCATATCACAGAACACGTTGGCAACCCAGTCGTCATCCCAGCAGGTAAGACAATTGTTAAAGTTGGTGCGAAAACTAAGGTTGAACAATCTAAAGATTCTGAAGGTCATGATGTGATTGATACCACTACCTATGAAGTTGATCCAAAAACAGGTAAGGTAACTCCAACAACCGTTCGAACTTATGGAACAACAAAAGAACCAACAGTTGAGAAGAGAGTAGTACCATCACTTGTTGTCTATGAAAAAGATGATACGAAAGAAAAAGGTACAGCCCCAACTACTGTTAAAGGTGAAGATGGTGAAGACACTATCACAACAACTTACACTGTGGATCCTAATACTGGAAAGATTACAGCAAGTGAAGGTAAACCAGTTCGTACGAAAGCCCCAACGAATACTATTGTCAAAGTTCCAGCGAAGGATAAAGTAGAAACAACAGCAATCCCATCACCTAAGAAATACGTAAAAGATGATACGCGCGACAAAGGCCAAGACAATGTAGAAGAAGCAGGTCAAGTAGGTTCAAGCACTACCACAACAACATATAGTGTTGATCCTACTACAGGCGCTATTACAGAAACAGTAGGAAAACCAGTAGTAGTAAATCCAACAGCAACAA
>NZ_JWAJ01000115.1 GCF_001068775.1 Streptococcus pseudopneumoniae | reverse complement strand
GACACACCAATCATCTACGTACCAATCGTAAATGATGTGAAGAAACCAACTAAACAAACAGTTAAGTTTGAAGGAGCAGGCGATAAGACTCCAGGAGACAATGTCCAAGATGACTTTACATTTACTGGTAAAGAAAACAAAGCTTCTGGAACTACAACATGGAATGAGAAGAGCCATACTTACGGTAAGGTATCTGTTCCAGTAATTCCAGGTTACTACGCTGATAAGACAGAAGCTGGTGGTAAGACAGTTACTCCAGAAAATCCTGAAGCAACAGATACAGTTACTTACAAACCGCTTGGTAGCTTGGTTCCGAAATCTGATGATCCTAAATTCCCATCAACACCAGATGTGAAATATCCAAATGATCCAACAGATCCAACTAAACCAAGTAAACCAGTTGTGCCAAATGTCCCAGGCTACAAACCATACTTGCCAGATCCAAAAGATCCAAGCAAGCCAGGTCAACCAGTAGAACCAGGTAAGGAGCTTCCAAACCTTCCAACAAA
>NZ_JWAJ01000114.1 GCF_001068775.1 Streptococcus pseudopneumoniae | reverse complement strand
AAAAGACAATCGCAGATAACTTCAACTAAGCCACATACGATTGCCTCTATACATCGTCTCATTAGGACAATGTATTATCTTATAATGCATAATAAACTTTACGACTATACTTTAGCACAAAGTCATTAAAGTCGCCTATGCCCTATAATTCTAACACCTTGTTTCAAAAAATGCCAGATAAGGTGTCATTTTTCTATGCTCAAATGTCAGAAAAATGGCTCGAACTATCTCTCAAAAAATTCCCTTCATACATTTTCAGGAATAATGTTGAGTCAGAAACCGTATTATACTTGACAAATGGTAGAAAAAGATGCTCTTTTAAAATATAGTAATTCTTTCGAATTAACGTTTACTAATTGTGATGCTTTACGAGCTTTCTTAAGAACTGGTTTCCTAAATACTTCGAGTACACTTATGGCATTGATGTCCCAAAACATTTAGAAACGCTTGTTGAGAAAGGCTATGCTCTTGTCGAAACTGCTTTTGACTCACTTGACCATCTAAATAGCACCATGAAAAAGAATATCCTGAAGAAGAAGAGAGTTACTGGACTTTCTAAAATGAAGGCTACCGACCTGGATCAAACCCTTCACGACTATTTTTAAGAAGAATTAGCTGATCACTTCTCGATTCGCGGTTATAGACTAACTTCAAAAGGAGAACAGGCACTCAAAGACCATCAAGCAATCATTGACCGCCATCCAAAGAAGAATCTTTAATCAACCAAGACAGGTTGATTGTTTTGAAAACAGTTTCTTAAAAAAATCTAATCAATTCACTTACGAGAAAAAATTTTTTATGATAAACTGATGTCTAATCAAAAAGAAATGGAGACTATAATGCCTAGAAATTTTAAAGAAGCTCTTTTATTTACAACACTAATGTGTTCCATGATGGTACTCGGTATGTCTATTTGGAATCTTTTTATGGTTGGTCAACTTTCACTACATCATTTAGCCCTTGGTTACATTCCTGGTTTTGTCACAGCCTTTTTATTGGATGTCATCCTTGTTGGACCAATCGTTAAGTCAATTGCCTTTCGTATCCTCAAGGATCATCATAAACGCTGGCAGAAAATCATTACAATTTCTGGAGGAATGGCAGTTCTCATGGTCACTTTCATGTCCTTCTATGGACTTTTCTACAATGGCATTGCTATCACATCCAAGACCTATCTAAGTGCCTGGATCGTAAACTTTATTGCAGCTCTTCCTCTAAACTTCCTAATTGTCGGACCAATTGCCCGTTTTATACTAAGTTCTTTTCAGAAACCATTTACTGGGGAAGAAGAAGTTGAAGATTTTCAAGATGATGATGAAATCCCAACTATTATCTAAGCCATTTTTGTAAACTACTAACATTTGAAATCCACTTTCAATTAGGGTACAATGGTAGAAATGATTTTTGAAAGGATTCCCATGAAAAAAATAGTAACACTTCTATTAATCTCAACTTTTGCCCTTGCTGGATGTAGCAGTATCCAACGTAGTCTGCGAGGGGATGACTATGTAGATTCTAGCTTGGCTGCCGAAGAAAGTTCCAAAGCAGCTGCCCAATCTGCCAAGGATCTTAAAGACGCCTTGACAAATGAAAATGCTAATTTCCCGCAACTATCTAAAGAAGTTGCTGAAGACGAGGCTGAAGTCATTCTCCATACAAGTCAAGGAGATATCCGTATCAAACTCTTTCCAAAGCTAGCACCTCTTGCGGTTGAAAATTTCCTAACTCACGCTAAGGAAGGCTACTACAATGGCGTTACCTTCCACCGAGTGATTGATGGCTTTATGGTTCAGACTGGTGATCCAAAAGGAGATGGTACAGGTGGCGAATCCATCTGGCACGATAAGGACAAGACTAAAGACCATGGAACTGGTTTCAAGAGCGAAATCTCTCCATATCTCTATAACATCCGTGGTTCTCTCTCCATGGCTAATACTGGCCAACCAAATTCCAATGGTAGCCAGTTCTTCATCAACCAAAATACAACAGACATTTCTGCCAAACTGCCTACAAGTAGCTATCCAAAGAAAATTATTGAAGCCTACAAAGACGGTGGTAACCCTAGTCTAGACGGTAAGCACCCTGTCTTTGGTCAAGTCATCGATGGTATGGATGTTGTTGACAAGATTGCCAAGGCTGAAAAAGACGAAAAAGATAAACCAACTACTGCTATCACTATCGACAGCATTGAAATTGTTAAGGACTACGATTTTAAATCTTAAAAACCAAAAAATACAGTATCCTCGTTAGGTACTGTATTTCTTTTACTCTCATTTTAAGTTAAGTTGTTAAAATCCCAGATTTGGTCCATCCAGCCTTCATAAAAGTCTGGTTCGTGGCAAACCATAAGGATAGAGCCTTTATATTCTTTCAGAGCACGTTTGAGCTCATCCTTGGCATCCACATCCAAGTGGTTGGTAGGCTCGTCTAGCACCAAAACATTGTTTTCACGATTCATCAAGAGACAGAAACGAACCTTAGCTTGTTCTCCACCTGATAGAACTTGAATCTGGCTTTCGATATGCTTCGTTGTCAAACCACAACGGGCAAGGGCTGCACGAACTTCTGCTTGATTAAGTGCAGGAAAAGCATTCCAGACTGCTTCTAGTGGTGTCTGGCGATTGCCACCTTCCACTTCTTGCTCAAAGTAACCGAGTTCTAGATAGTCCCCACGTTCAACTTCCCCAGCAATTGGCGGGATAATACCCAAAAGAGACTTCAAGAGGGTTGTTTTACCGATACCATTGGCACCGATGATAGCAACCTTCTGATTACGCTCAAAGGTAAGATTTAATGGTTTTGTAAGTGGGCGGTCGTAACCAATCTGCAAGTCCTTGGCTTGGAAGATAAAGCGTCCAGGTGTACGAGCTGGTTTAAAATCAAAGGACGGCTTTGGTTTCTCGCTTTGAAGTTCGATGATATCCATCTTATCCAATTTCTTCTGGCGAGACATGGCCATGTTACGAGTTGCGACACGCGCCTTATTACGGGCTACGAAATCCTTGAGGTCAGCAATTTCCTTCTGTTGACGTTCATAGGCTGCCTCTAGCTGCGATTTCTTCATAGCATAGACTTCTTGGAACTGGTAGTAATCTCCAGAATAACGAGTCAACTGTTGATTTTCAACGTGATATACGATATTGATAACATCATTGAGGAATGGAATATCGTGCGAAATAAGGACAAAGGCATTCTCATAGTTCTGCAGATAACGCTTGAGCCAGTCAATATGCTCAGCATCCAAATAGTTGGTAGGCTCATCCAAAAGCAAGATATCTGGCTTTTCAAGAAGAAGTTTGGCTAAAAGTACCTTGGTTCTTTGTCCACCTGACAAGGCTGTTACATCTGTATCCATCCCATAATCCATAACACCAAGAGCACGCGCGACTTCGTCAATCTTAGCATCCAAGGTATAGAAGTCACGACTTTCCAAACGGTCCTGAAGTTCGCCGACTTCTTCCATTAGGGCATCAATATCAGCGCCCTCTTCTGCCATTTCCATGTAGAGTTCATTGATACGTGCTTCTGCCTTAAATAACTCATCAAAAGCAGTACGAAGGACATCACGCACGGTTTGGCCTTCTTTTAACACAGCGTGCTGGTCAAGGTAGCCTGCAGTCACATATTTAGACCATTCCACCTTACCTTCATCAGGTAACATCTTACCAGTTACGATGCTCATAAAGGTTGATTTTCCTTCACCGTTAGCACCAACTAATCCGATGTGTTCACCTTTAAGGAGACGGAAGGACACGTCTTCAAAAATCGCACGGTCACCAAAACCGTGACTCAAATTTTTAACTTCTAAGATACTCATTTTAATTCCTTATCTTGTGTTTATGTAGTAGTTTATAGAGGATCCAAGCTAGGTAGCCACCCAAAGTGTTGGTCCACAAATCATCAATCTCAAAGACCCGATTAAAATCAAAGAAAAAGTCTAAAGCTAGCTGTGTACACTCGATTCCCAAACTCAATAAAAAGCTAAACAAAATCACTTTCTTCGTTTTTCTTAATTTAGGATTGAGATAGAGAAGCTGGAAAATTAAAGGGAAGAGCAAGAGGACATTTAAGACGTTTTGCAAAAATATCCAAAAGAGCTGTAAAAAGCTGGTTACTTCACCCAGGTTCCACAAAGAGTTAAAAGGCGTCAAAAGAAAAACCAGGCGTCCAAAAGTTTGAATACCTGGAGTTTCCACTCCTGTAGGAAGTTGAGGCTGGGGAGTAAAACAAAAACAGACGATACAAAGACTGTATAACACGATTCCCAGGCTTAGTAATGTTTTTCGATTCATCTTATGGATTTACTTCAGCTACTGCTTTTTGGCGGTCACGCTTCATGGTATTTGAACGCAACTGTCCACAAGCCGCATCGATATCTGTACCATGTTCCTGGCGAACGACACAGTTGACACCTTTTTTCTTGAGTGTATCATAGAAGGCCATGACACGCTCTTTAGGGCTTCGGCTATACTGGTCATGCTCACTAACTGGATTATAAGGAATCAAGTTGACATAGGACAATTTCTTAATGTTCTTAAGCAATTCTGCCAATTCAAGTGCCTGCTCCACTCCATCGTTAACTTCATTTAGCATGATATATTCAAAAGTCACACGACGGTTGGTTGTTTCGATGTAGTACTCGATAGCTGCAAAGAGTTTTTCAATTGGAAAGGCACGGTTAATCTTCATGATGCTTGAACGCAGTTCATTGTTTGGCGCATGAAGAGAAACTGCAAGGTTGACCTGTACGCCTTCATTAGCAAAATCACGAATCTTGTGAGCCAAACCTGAAGTTGATACGGTGATATGGCGAGCACCGATAGCCATTCCCTTGTCATCATTGATGGTACGGATGAAGTTCAAGACATTGTTGTAGTTATCAAATGGTTCTCCGATACCCATGACAACGATATGGCTAACACGCTCATCTTGACCACGCTCGTCAAAATATTTTTGAACCAGCATAATTTGAGCCACAATTTCCCCGTTATTGAGGTCACGTTGCTTCTTGATCAAACCTGATGCACAGAAGGTACAACCGATATTACAGCCGACCTGAGTAGTCACACAGACAGATAAACCATAGTGCTGACGCATTAGTACTGTCTCAATTAACATACCATCAGGCAACTCAAAGAGATATTTAACCGTACCATCAGCAGACTCTTGTACGATACGTTGTTTTAAGGGATTGACCACAAACTGGTCATTGAGCTTAGCAATCAAATCCTTGGAAAGGTTGGTCATTTCTTCAAATGACTGGACACGTTTACGGTAAAGCCATTCCCAGATTTGATCTGCACGGAATTTCTTTTCTCCCTGCTCCAATACCCATTCCTGCATGGTTTGACGTGTTAAACTATAAATCGACGGTTTCATCTTTTCTCCTTATTTTCTAGTCCTTCTTACGGATGACGAAATGACGTTGCCCCTTATCTTCTTTCTGAGATTTTTGGTCTTTTGAACGTCGTCTATTTCTTTTATCTGTATGATTTCTTTTCTTGTTTTGAGAAGGTTTCTTTCCTTTTCGAGAATCTTTTTCTTCCTCTTTTTTGCGCATTTTTTGGTCGAAGGACGCCCGCTTAGGCACTTGGTTTTCTAAGACAAAATAGGCACAACCATAGCTACAGTACTCTAGTAGATAATCCTGCAAGCGACTGATTTTTTCTAAAGACTCTTCAGCGCGTTCATTCTTATAAAAGCCTCGCAAGCGCAACTGTTCATTACTCCAGTCTCCTACGATATAGTCGAACTTAGTCAAAACTTCTGAAAAACGTTGAGTAAAAGCCGTTACATCAAAAGCATCCTTGCTATTTTCAACCAAGGTAAAAGCAAAACCTTCAGCCTCGACCCTAGATCCAGTCACACGAAACTCTGGACCAGGGAATTTATTGTAATTGTATAATTCAGGTGCAATCTCTTTACGCATAATTTTCCTTTTTCAACGATTTCTTAACACTCTATTTTACCATATTTTCGCCACATTTTCACCTTTAGCATTAAAATGAAAAAAGTCTGACGATTTAAGAATCTCTATCCAAAAACTCGACTTTCGTAGACAAGAAAAAACTGGGGTTTCCCAGTTTTGAGTGATTATAGGTAAAGTAATTTGAAAAGTGCTACTGCTGCAATACCAGCTGCAATCGGTGCAACTACTGGTACCCAAGCATACCACCATTTTGAATCACCCTTGTGTTGACCAAGGATTGATTTTGGAAGGAAGGCATGAAGGAGACGTGGTCCAAAGTCACGAGCTGGGTTCAAACCAGGTCCTGTAGGTCCTCCAAGTGAAGTAACCAAAGCCATTACTAGGAAACCAAGTGCCAAGTGAGCAACAGAAAGTCCTGATGCTGTATGAGGCGCTACTTGAGCTTTAATTGCCAAATCAGAGAAGTCAACATTTTGACCAGCTTGAGTTGCCATTTGTTTCATGTATTGGAGGACTTCAGCTCCAAAAAAGTTCTTTGTCAAACCAAGTGCTGCAAAGAAGAGAACGAATGATCCAACGAACTCGTTGATAAAACCGTTAACTGTTGCTGCAAAGCGTGATTCTTTTGTACCGTGGTCCAAACTTGAAATTGTTGAGAAAGTCCCCAAGATATTGTTTGCTTTTTCAGTTTGCAAGTAGTAAGGACGGTGAGTTGCAACAACCAAGGCTTGTCCGAAGATTGCTCCCAAGACTTGTGCAACGATGTATGGTGCTACTTGTGCCCAAGGGAAAAGTCCGCTAACTGCTAGACCAAGAGTGAAGGCTGGGTTGATGTGGTTACCAGAAACATTACCAAACATCAAGGCAGGGATCATAACCCCCATACCGTAACCAACAGCGATAACGAGCCAGCCACTTTGGTGACCTTTCGTACCTTTAAGTTCAACGTTGGCAACTGCACCATTTCCCAAGATGATCAAGATGGCTGTTCCCAAAAATTCAGTGGCATATTTGACTGCCCATGCGAAATCCATTGATAGATTCTCCTTAATATTTTTTAGACAATCCCTATTCTATCAATTTTTAAGCCTTTTAGCAACAGATTTTCTAAAAGAATACTGCGGGAAAACGCTTTTATTTTAGTTCTTAAAAAAAGACCTAACAAACCTAGTTTGTTAAGTCAAAATTTTGATTATTCTTGACGCTGACCAAAGTCCTTAATCATCTGATCCATTTCTTCACGACTTGGTGTCGTTAGCATATAGAGAAAGTCTCCTTGCAATTCAGCAAAGGCTGCTGGCATGATTTTCTTGACCTTGAACTGGTGACCATATTTAGCGAGCAAGTCTTCTTCTGAATAAACATAGTCGGCATTAGCGCGACGAGATGTTGCCAAACAGTATAGTGGTTCGAATTGTGAAGCAGGGAATGGCTCACCCGCAACGATTGCTGCATAGCCCTTGTACAAATCAAAAGAATGGGCATAGTTATAAACATCAATGGTGAAGCCACCTGCTGGACGGTTGTTATACTCAATGGCAATATAATCATCACCTTCACGGAAGAACTCAATATGGAAGAAACGTTCTTTCATGCCAAATTCTTTAACGATTGCCTCACCATACTTGCGCAATTTTGGATCCATATCTTTAAGAACATAATAAGAATTGTCCATCTTGTAAATCATGAGATCAAGCGGTGTATGGGCATAGTCAAAGGTCGTAGAAAAGACGATATTTCCATCTCTATCTACCAAACCATCAAAGGTACAGATTTCACTAGAAGTAACAAATTTTTCAAAGAAATAAACGGTTGAATGGTCCCATTCTGCCTTGAAATGATGGATATCCTCTTCTGTTTCAAGCTTGAAGGTTGCTGCCGCTCCCACTCCATTGTCAGGTTTGGCAATCATAGGAAGGCCAATTTCTTTCACAGCTTTGTCAACATCTGCATCTGTTTCAATGACAGCACCTGGAACCACTGGAACTCCAGCTTTTTTGAAGAGTTTCTTCATTTCAGACTTAAATTTCGTCTTTTTGAGGTCGTCTGGTTTGGCACCAAAGACATTAAATTGTTCACGAAGAGCAGCATCCAACTCTAGCCAGTATTCATTGTGAGATTCGATACGGTCAATTGGACCATGCTTATAAAAGAGAAAGGCAACTGCACGTTTAACTTCATCAATATTTTCAAGATTATCAACACGGAAATACTCAGTCAAGCTATTGCGCAATGGCTCATCTAGTTGTTCATAGGGTTCTTGCCCAATCCCTAGAACGGTGATTCCTTTATTGGCTAGCTCAATACTAAACTGTTGGAAATTTTGTGGGTAATAGGGTGAAATTACAAGATAATTCATAAGCGACTCCTTTTATAGACTCATGTGACCGAGAAAATATGGCATTTGTTTGCGCCACCAATCCCAATCATGGGCGACATCATGTCCCCATTCTGCAAACCAGGCAGGAATTTGTTTTTGGTCAAAGGCTTCTTTTAACTTGTAGTAAGAAGGCAGGCCATCATGCTCCCAAGCACCTAAGCCAGTACAAATCACAATCTCAGCCTGACGGTAACGGTCAATAAACCAACCATCATTTTGATTCCAGATATAATCTACTGGTGAATTTTGATAGATAGCATCATCATTGTAGTAGTCACCTACAAAGAAACGCGCATCATAGACACCACTGAGGGCGATTACCTTGGTAAAGACATCTGGATGCTGAAGGAAAAAATTAAGTGCATGATAGGCTCCCATAGAGCAGCCTGTCGTCATCATGCCGTCGAACCAGCCTGTCTTGTGCTTGATAAAAGGGATAGCTTCTTCAATCACATATCGTTCATAGGCACGGTGCATCTCAGCTTGATCATGACTATTTTTCCAAGTCGCAAGCCAGCTCTCACTATCTACACTTGAAAGGGTAAAGAACTGCACGCGACCTTCTTCAATAAAGGATGCACAAGCATCAATCATTCCAAAATCATAGTATTCATTGTGGCTCCCACCTGAGGAAGCAAAGACAACCACTGGGATACCTGCGTGTCCATAACGGTTGACATACATTTCACGGTTAAGATGACCACTCCAGTGGCTAAGATGTTCAATATGCATATCCTGTCTCCTTTATACTAATTACCAATTTTCTGCAAAAAAACGTAGGCAAGCTGGAAGATTTTCTGACCATGGCACTTCATGGTGAATGGCTCCAGCCTGAACCTTGAGCAAGAGATTTTCCAACTGCACTCCTCCCGCTATCAAATCATGATAATAGCGAAGGGAAGAGTCGATATAGGCCTGCTTAATATTGCCAGCCATGAGGGTCTTATCTGTATCATCAGCTTCTTCCGTTCCAACATAGATAAAGACACGCTGGTCAGGCAATAGTTTTTTTCGCTCGATATAGCGATCAAAGGCCTCTTGGTGAAGCCAGTTAGCTGATGAGAAAACTCCCAAGCACCCAATCTGATCTTGATACTCCAAGCCGATAAACTGGGTAATATTGCCACCAAGTGAAGATCCTATCATAGCAGTGTGTTTACGGTCTGCTTTTGTCCGATAGTTTTCGTCGATAAAGGGTTTGACCACTTCCATGACAAACTCAGCGTACTCGACTCCCTTACCACCAAATTGTTGGCCAGGAATGTTGGACTCTTGGAATTTCCATGCCGCATACTCGTTCATCCGTCCAAGTCCATCATTGTCAATAGCCACAACAATCATACGGCTGATATCTGGATTTCGCTTGATGGCTGGGATAATCTTCCAGGAATGTCCAACGTAAGATTCCTTACTATAAAAGACGTTTTGTCCATCGTGAAAATACACAACTGGGTAGCTTCTATCCGTATCTTTATCATAGTTTTTGGGGAGGAGAACACGTACCCGACGCTCCTTACCTGTGTAGGGAACCACTAATTTATGCTCTCGCATTTTTGGATAAAAATAAGATTGATTCATTGTCAGAAAACTCTCTATATTCAAAATTTTACCTAATTATATCATAAAAATAGAAAAAAAGTCAGTTTCCGTCCAAATTTAGGACAATAAACTAACTTTTTTTACTTATTTTATTTTTTCCTCTGGTTTTTCTGATTAAAGGAGGTCATCAATTAACTCATCAACCGCATCTTTCTCAGCTTGAGGGGTAATTTCAGTAATCATGATTCCTGCTACTGCACGTTCAACCAGACCTTCGACATCCATACGTGTTTCATACTGCTCGGCATTCTTAATCTTTGGATTTGTTTTCGGACGATCGGGTGCAAAAATAGTACAACAATCTTCAAAGGGCTGGATAGAAATTTCAAAGGTATCAATTTCTTGCGCAATGTCAATGATTTCTAGCTTATCCATAGTCACAACTGGACGGATAATCGGTGTATTAGTCACCGCATTGATAGCCTGCATACTCTCCAGGGTTTGGCTTGCCACCTGACCAAGACTTTCACCATTGATGATGACCAAACCATTTCGCACTTCACGGATACGATCTGTAATGCGCATCATAAAGCGGCGAGTCAGAGTCATGAGATAAGCTTCTGGAGCCTTAGCCTTAATCTCTTCTTGAATCTCCGTGAAAGGTACTTCGATAAACTGGATATTGCCACCAAATTTAGTCAATTTACGGGTCAAATCTTGGGCTTTTTTGAGGGCACCTGGACTTGTATATGGTGGACTAGCAAAGTGAACAGCTTCGATATCCACTCCACGTTTTAGAGCTAGATAACCAGCTACTGGTGAGTCAATCCCACCTGACAACATGAGCATGCCTTTCCCAGAAGTTCCAACTGGTAAACCACCCGCACCACGAATGGTCTCATAGGAAAGATAAGCCGCCTCTTCACGAATCTCCACTTGCAGATTGATATCGGGATTTTTCATCTGGGCTTGTACATTGGGAATAGCTTCAAATACTGCACCACCAAGAGTTTGGTTCAACTCACGACTGTCTAACTCAAAGTTGTGGTCGCTTCGCTTGCTTGAGATTTTAAAGGTCATACCTTCCTTGTAGATGTCCTTCATAATCTCTTGGACAGCAGATTTCAGAACTTCTACAGATTTTTCAACCTTGTATACTGGTGAAAAGTTTTGAATCCCGAAAACTTGCTTGAGTGACTCTGCCACTGGTTCATAATCTGCCCCATTCAGATAAGCATGGGCACGATCGCGGTTTGCTGTCACTTTGACTTGAGGATAAATGGACAAAACGTCTGAGATATTATTACGTAGTTTATTGATGAAACGCATCCGGTTTTTACCCTTGGTTGAAAGCTCTCCGTAGCGAATCATAATTTCTGAATACTGCATGAATACTCCTATCTTACTTTTTTAGTTTGATTGTAAATTAATTTTAGTTTGGTCAAAAATTGCTCAACTTGACTCATGTCATTTTCTAGGTCTAGGCTGAGGCGTACTGCTGACTGGGCTTTATCCTTTTCAATCCCCATGGCAATCAGAGTCCCAGCAGGTTTCCCAGCCTTGGACGAGCAAGCTGACGTTGTAGAAATGAAAATATCATAGTCTTCAAAAGCATGAACGATGACTTCCCCACGAACTCCCTTAATCCCAAAGGTCAGAATATGAGGAGCAAAGTCTTCCTCACCTGAAAAGACAAAAATATCTGGATAATCAAGAAGAGCCTGACGAATGACTTCCTTCATCTGACTCGTTTTGTTAGAAAACAATTCCAATCTTTCCATAGCTAGACGCAGTGCTTTGGCTGTTGCTGCAATTCCTGCTACATTCTCAGTTGTTGAACGATAGTCACGCTCTTGGCCACCACCAGTTAAAAGCGGTGTAATTTTCTTGCCAGACTTGATATAGACAAAGCCAACACCACGAACTCCGTGGAATTTATGACTAGAGAAGGTCGCAAAATCCACTCGGTCTGTCAAATACTTTTCTGTTGGTATTTTAGCCAAAGCTTGAACCGCATCAACGTGGAAGGAAATCGTTGGCTTATCAGCTAATAGTTCTGAAATAGCTTCAATAGGCTGGATTGAGCCGATTTCATTGTTGACAACCATGATAGAGATAAGTGTGGTATCAGGTCGTATTAGACTTTTTAATACCTCCAAGTCCACAAAACCTTGCTCATCTACTGGTGCAAAATCCACTTCAAAACCTTGAGTCTTGAGCCAGAGAGCCGACTCCTTGACTGCTGGGTGCTCAATATCAGACACAATAATGTGTTTACCAAATTGCGCTTTTTCAAACGCAACCCCTTTGATAACCCAATTATCCCCTTCAGTCCCACCAGAGTTAAAGAAAATTTCTTCGCTTTTCTTGCCAATCAAATCTGCAATCTGCTGTCGAGAAGCTTCTAAAATTCTGCTAGATTGGTCTCCCAAACGATGGAGACTTGAAGGATTTCCTATAATCTTTGAAGCAACCTGCATATAAGTCTCTAAGGCTTCAGGGTATGGCTTGGTCGTTGACGAATTATCAAAGTAAATCATGGTTTCTCACGCTTTCTAAAATCACTCCTTCTATTGTATCACGAAACAGTTCAGGCGACAAGAAAGGCAATTCAGGTTCATTTAAGTTTTTTTTAAAGATTTTCGGTATAATGAATTTTAGTAAAGGAGAGATATTATGTCTAATTATCGTAGAACATCAAAACCTAAAACGGAACACATCAAAAAAGGATTTACTGTTTTTCAAAAAACGATTGCTACTATCGGTAGTATTCTAGGGCTGATTACTGCAAGCATCACCATTATGAATGCTATGAATAACAACAACAATAATAACTCTAAAAAAGAAACTACGACAACCCAGACAACTGTCATAAAAGAGATTCAAAAGGAATCCCCTCAAGAGAACACTACTCCCAACAAGGATAATACTTCTACAAAGGACAACACACAAGAAGAAACGACAAGTCAATCTAGTAGCAGTGAAGAAAGCAAGAAAGAAGACACTAGCAGTAAACAAGAACAACAAACTGTTCCGTCATCTAGCACCCAAACAACAGATACAAAAACTTCTACTACTAATGGAGCTTCTTAAAAGAACTATCTAACAGCCAGTGATTGAATCGCTGGTTTTTTTAGTAGACTTCCTGCGAAACTAAAATCCTAGTTCACGGTTGATAATGCCAGTAATCAAATTCATTCGTAATCCAAACCGTTTGCGTCGATTTCGATAGGTT